>CAIUPC010000527.1 GCA_903900905.1 uncultured Acetobacteraceae bacterium | reverse complement strand
GAAATCCAACCAGACGGTGTCGCAGCCCGCCGTCATCACGTCAGCCGGCACGCCGGCCGCGACCACGGCGTTCATCAGCCGGGCGCCATCCATATGGGTTTTCATACCCCATGCATGCGCGGCCTCGGTCACCGCATTCAATTGCGCCAGGGGCCAGACCGAGCCACCGCCGAAATTCGCGGTCTGCTCGACCGACAGCAGCGTTTGCGGCGGTGAATTGCGCCGCTTCTCACGGAACGCCGCCTGCATCGTCGGCACGTCGAACAGGCCCCGCGCGCCACGCAGGCCAAGCGCCACGACGCCGGCGATCGCGCCCGGACCGCCGCCCTCGTTCACGGTGACGTGGCTCGCTTCGTGCGCCAGCATTTCATCGCCCGGGCGGCATTGGGTCGCGATGGCGATCTGATTGCACATCGTGCCCGTCGGCAGGAACATCGCGGCCTCCTTGCCGCAGAGCGCCGCCATCCGGTCGCAGAGTTCGTTGATGGTGGGATCGTCGCCATTCTGCTCGTCGCCGACTTCGGCCCGCATCATCGCGTCTTTCATCGCGGCGGAGGGGCGGGTCTGCGTGTCCGAATAGAGATTCACCCGAATGGGCGGCAGCAACGGATTGGGGCGGGATGGAGCGTAAGCCATCGAACCGGTCTCCTTAACCCAAAGCCGCGCGAATGGCCGCGAGGGCCTCTTCGGCCTTGGACCCATCGGGACCACCCGCCTGCGCCATGTCTGGTCGGCCGCCGCCGCCCTTGCCGCCGACAGCGGCGGCAGCGACGCGGACCAGATCGACCGCACTGATCTTGCCAACCAGATCGGCAGACACGCCGACAACGATGCTGGCCTTGCCTTCGGCGGTGGAGACCAGCGCCACGACGCCGGATTCCATCTGCTTGCCGATAGCCTCGGCCAGGCCCTTGAGATCCCTGGGCGATACTTCGCCCATATTGCGGGCCGACAGTTTCACGCCGCCGATTTCTTCCACAGCGGCCGCGGATCCGCCGGTCGCGAGCTTCTTCTGCAGGTCCGCGACCTGGCGTTCCAGCTTGCGACGGTCTTCCAGCAACGTCGCGACGCGATCCGCGAGTTCGGCCGGGGACGCGCGCAGCGCCGCGGCGACTTCGTTCAGCCGGCCTTCGCGTTCCATCACCATCGATTCCGCGGAGGCACCGGTCACCGCCTCAATCCGGCGCACGCCGGCGGCGACGGCGCTTTCGGCGACGATCCGGAAATAGCCGATATCGCCGGTGCGGCGGACATGGGTGCCGCCGCAGAGCTCGACCGACCAGTTGGCCTTGCCGTCATCCGGCGCGCCCATGCCGACGACGCGGACCTCGTCGCCATATTTCTCCCCGAACAAGGCCATGGCGCCGAGGGCGACGGCGGCATCGGGGGTCATCAGGCGGGTGGTGACTTCGGTGTTCTCGCGGATGCGGGCGTTGACCTCGGTTTCGACCCAGGACAGCTCGTCGGACGTGATCGGGCGCGGCTGGCTGACGTCGAAGCGCAGGCGGTCGGGGGCGTTGAGGCTGCCCTTCTGCTGCACATGGGTGCCGAGTTTGCGGCGCAGCGCTTCATGCAGCAGATGCGTGGCGGAATGGTGGGCGCGGATCGCGGTGCGGCGGGTGTGATCGACGGTCGCGACGACGGGGGCGCTTAATCGGGCGGTGCCGGCCTCGACACGGCCGAGATGGACGAAGACGTCGCCGAGCTTCTTCTGGGTGTCGGTGATGACGATGCGCAGGCCCTCGGGGTTGGTGATGACCCCGGTATCGCCGACTTGACCGCCGCTCTCGCCGTAGAATGGCGTTTGATTGAGGATGACGGCGACGTCGGTCCCGGCCTCGGCGCTATCGACCGGGGCACCGCCGGCGACGATCGCGGTGATGGTGGCTTCGGCTGTTTCCGTGGAATAGCCCAGGAAGTCGCTGGCGCCGATTTGCTCTTTGAGTTCGAACCAGACGCGTTCGGTGGCGGCTTCGCCAGAACCGGCCCAGGCGGCGCGGGCGCGGGTGCGCTGTTCGGCCATGGCGGTTTCGAAGCCCTCCAGGTCCACCGTGCGGCCCTGTTCGCGCAAGGCGTCCTGGGTCAGGTCGAGCGGGAAGCCGAAGGTGTCATAAAGGCGGAAGGCCACGGCGCCGGGCAGGGCCTGCTTGTCGCCGAGGCGGCCGGTCTCGTCAGCCAGCAGATGCAGGCCGCGATCGAGGAGTTGCTTGAAACGGGTTTCCTCCAGCTTCAGCGTATCGGCGATCAGGGTTTCGGCCCGGACGAGTTCCGGATAGGCGGCGCCCATCTGACGCACCAGCGCCGGCACAAGACGATGCATGATGGGTTCGCGCGCGCCCATCATGGCGGCATGGCGCATGGCGCGGCGCATGATGCGGCGCAGCACATAGCCGCGACCCTCATTGGACGGCAGCACGCCATCGGCCATCAGGAAGGACGAACTGCGGAGGTGGTCCGCCACGACGCGGTGGCTGGTGCGGAAGGGGCCGTCGGGGTCCTGCCCGGTGGCTTCCGCGCTGGCCAGGATCAGGGCGCGCAGCGTGTCGGTGTCGTAGTTGTCGTGTTTGCCCTGCAGGATGGCAGCGAAGCGTTCGAGCCCCATGCCGGTGTCTATCGACGGGCGGGGCAGCGCGACACGGGTGCCGGGGGGACCTTCCTCGAACTGCATGAACACGAGGTTCCAGATTTCGATGAAGCGGTCCCCGTCCTCATCCGGGCTACCGGGCGGGCCGCCCGGGATGTGGTCGCCGTGATCG
>CAIUPC010000526.1 GCA_903900905.1 uncultured Acetobacteraceae bacterium | reverse complement strand
GGCGCTGACGGATCCTGCTATCGCCCGCCGGTCGGCGATCGAGGGCATCCGCATTTACGGCCGCGCCCAGGATCGCGGCGGCGTGATTTCCTTCACCCTGGACAAGGCGCATGCCCACGCCGTGGCGACACTGCTGGATCGCCAGGGCATTGCCGTGCGCGCCGGGCATCACTGCGCCGAACCGCTGATGCGCCGCCTGGGCCTTGATAGCACGGCGCGGGCGAGCTTCGGCGTCTATACGACTCTGGAAGAAATCGACGTCCTGGCGGACACGCTCAATCGCGTGCGGGAGTTCTTCACCTGATGGCCGAAGCTTTCGACGATGTGCGGGATCTGTATCAGGAAGTGATCCTCGATCACGGCCGGCATCCGCGCCATGCCCAGCGGTTGGAGGATTTTGACTCCACCGCCAAGGGCGACAATCCGATGTGCGGCGACCGGGTGCAGGTCTGGGTGAAATTCTCCCCGGACACGACCATCGCCGCCACGGGTTTCGAAGCGCGGGGTTGCGCGATCAGCGTCGCCTCGGCTGATCTGATGGCCGAGACGGTGCAAGGCCGGTCGAAAGCCGATACCAAGGCGATGTTTGAGGCATTCCGGGAGATGGCGCGCACCGGGGTTTGCCCGGCTTGCGATGCGGCCATGGAACGGTTGGCACCGCTTTCGGGCGTGCATGAATATCCCTCGCGCGTGAAATGCGCGACCCTGCCATGGCATGCGCTGATCGCGGCGCTGGATGGAACCAAGGAGACCAGCAGTGAATGACGCCACCCATTCCGCCTGGACCCCCGACGGGGACACCACGCCGAAGCCCACCGAAGACGCGCTGATCGCCGCCATCCAGACCGTGCATGACCCGGAAATCCCGGTGAACATCTACGAACTCGGCCTGATCTACGCGATCGAGATTAACGACGATGGCGGCGTGAAGGTCGAAATGACCCTGACCGCGCCGGCCTGCCCCAGCGCGCAGGAACTGCCGGAGCAGGTGCAGAACGCCGTGCTGGCGGTGCCAGGTGTCACGTCGTGCCACGTCGAAACCGTGTGGGAGCCGCCGTGGGATCAGTCCCGCATGACGGAAGAGGCCCGCCTGCAGTTGAATATGTTCTGATCGATAACCATATCGGAAGCCATCATGAGCACCACGACCGCGACTCCCCGTAAGACCCGTGCCCTCCCGCCGCTGATGCAGGTGACGGAAACGGCTGCCGAACGGCTGCGCCGGCTTTACGAAAGCGGCGAACAGGGCAAGCTGCTGCGCATTGGCGTTAACACCAAGGGCTGCTCCGGCCTGTCGTATGACATGAGCTGGACGGACGCGCCCGGCCCGGGGGATGAGGTGGTGAACGACAAGGGCGTCACCGTCCTGGTCGACCGCAAGGCCAGCCTGTTCCTGATTGGCACGACGATGGATTACGAGGTGAAGGCGCTGACCTCGGGGTTCACGTTTACCAATCCGAATGAGAAGGGCCGGTGCGGGTGCGGGGAGAGTTTCCACGTTTGATGGCTGACGCGCTCAGAGGCTGATGACGCTTTACGTCATTCGTAATTATAGATATTATCTCTCATGATCGAGAGCTACCGGGATCGGCAGACGCGCCGCTTTGCGAATGGCGACCGGGTTGCGGCCTTCGAGAGCTTTCGCCGACAGGCTGAAATTCGGCTGGATCGCCTTGAGACGGCACCACATTTGCAGGCGCTTCGGGGCTTTGCCGGAAACCGGCTGGAGGCGCTGCGGGGTGACCGTCAGGGACAGTATAGCATCCGGATCAACGAGCAGTGGCGGATCTGTTTTGAGTGGCCTGAGGGGGCCTCCGGCCCGAGCAAGGTTGAAATCGCCGACTACCATGATTGATCTGGGAGCAAGACACCATGGCCCGTAGTCCCATCCATCCCGGGGAGCACCTGGCCGACGAACTGCATGAGATTGGCTTAAGCGCGGCGGAACTGGCCCGGCAGATCAACGTGCCAATCAATCGTGTTACCCAAATTATCAATGGCCACCGGGGCGTGACGGCGGATACGGCTTTGCGGCTGGGCCATTGGTTTGGGACCGGGCCCGAGATTTGGTTGGGCTTGCAGCAGCTCTACGATCTGCGGCGGGCACGGCTGACGGTTGGCGCCGCGATTGATGCGCTGCCACGACGCGGTGAAGCTGCGTAATTCGCTCACCCGCAAGCCGCAGACACAGTCCAGAGCACAATTGGGTCAAGTTGACCCAATTGTGCTCTGGAAATCTTTGATTGGTCGCATGATTCACGCCGCCGTGTGGTTCCACCTCTGGCGATCATGCTCTCAGCAATTACCCCTGCCGGTACAACTTCACCGCGTTATTCAAAAAGAAGTCCCGCTTCTTCTGCTCCGCCAGCGGCATCGGCAGCACCTGATCGGGGTCGTCGTAATCCCAATGGGGGTAGTCGGTCGCGAACAGCAGCCGATCCCAGCCAATCCAGTCGATGGCGTCGAGGACCTGCTCGCGCTTGGCGGGTTCTTCCATGGGTTGGGTGGTGAGCCACAGATTCTCGTGGATATATTCGCTCGGCAGGCGCTTCAGATGCGGGGTTTCGACCCGCAGGCGGTTCCAGATTTTGTCCAGCCGCCACGCCAATGACGGCAGCCAGGCGAAGCCGCCCTCGATCAGCACCAGCTTGCAGTTGGGGATGCGTTCAAACACGCCCTCGATGACCATCGAGGTCAGGAAGGTCTGGCAGGACTGGGCGTGGCCGACCATGTCCTCGATGTAGTACGAAGGCCAGCCGGAGCCGCTGGAGGGATGGCCGCCAAACCCAAAGGCGTGCACGCCGATGGGAAGATTGGCGGCGGCCGCGGCCTCGTACAGTTTCCAATAGCGCTTCTGCCCCGCTGGTTCCGCGGTGCGGTTCAGCATCAGGACCTGGGCGAAATGCGGATTGCCGGCGTAGAGCTCGAGCTCTTTCAGCGCGGCTTCCGGATCCTCGAACGGCACGACGATAGAACCTTTCAGCCGCGGCTCCGGGATCAGCCACTCGTTCAGGACCCATTCGTTCATGGCGTGGCAAACGGCGGCGCCGAATTCGCGGTTCTGATAGGCCTGCCCGTTATCGCCGGTCGGGTTGAGGATGCCAAGCACGCAATTGTTCTGGTCCAGCAGCTGTTCCCGCATGAAGGACAGCGAACTGCCGGGGCGCCCGCCATCCGGCGGCCAGGCGTCGCGGCGGGAGGCATTGGGCTGCCCCTTCGGATAGGCCGGCCCGGCCTGATAGGCCTGACGCGGGCGGGCGCCGAAGGTCTGCATATGCTCGATCCAGCGCTTCTCCATATAGGGATGCAACTGCTTGTCGTTGGAGCGTTGCGGATGGATGTCGCAGTCGGCCGTTGCGAGCTTGGAGGCTTTGGTGATCAGCGGCGTCGGACGGGCAGTAACCTGGACGTTCATCGGAAGGGCGCTCCGGTGGTGAATGGCGACGATTGTCCGCCTGTCGCGGCGGTTTGTCCACGTTTCTCGGGGCGCGGTATTCCCGGTGCACCCTATGGCCAACGACAGACGCGCCCGCTATGGAGCCTCCGCCGAACAATGGGGAGACCAACAGGATGACCGCACCCGCCGTGCCCGACCACAACGCCGTCTATCGCAAGATCGGCTGGCGCCTGCTGCCGTTCCTGCTGGCATGCTACGTCATCAACTACCTCGACCGCGTCAGTATCGGCTACGCAAAGTTGCAGTTCATGAAGGACATGCACCTTTCGGACACGGTATTCGGGCTGATCACGTCTGCTTTCTTCGTCGGCTATATCCTGTTCGAAGTGCCCAGCAACATGTGGCTGTTGAAGATCGGGGCGCCGAAAACCCTGATGCGGATCATGACGCTCTGGGGCCTGGTCACGATTTCCATGGCCTGGGCGCAGAACGATACCTGGTTCTACATCCAGCGCTTCTTCCTCGGCGCGTTTGAGGCCGGGTTCTTCCCCGGCGTGCTGCTCTATCTAAGCTTCTGGTTCCCGAACCATCAGCGCGGCCGGGCGACCAGCCTGTTCCTTGTCGGCATTCCCCTGTCCGGCATCGTCGGCGGCGCGATCTCCGGTGGGATCATGGATGGGATGGACGGCTTCATGGGCATGCGCGGCTGGCGCTGGCTGTTTCTGATCGATGGCGTGCCCGCCGTTCTGCTGGGCCTCGCGGCCTGGTTCGTGCTGACTGATCGGCCGGAAAACGCCAAATTCCTGACCCAGGCGGAAAAAGATATCGTGGTCGCCGATATGGCGGCGGATCGCGCGGCTCATAAGCACGGCGTGGCAGCCAGCGTGATGGAGGTTTTCACCAGCCCGCGCGTCTGGCTGATGGTGTTCATCTATTTCAGCACCGCCTACCTCAATAACAGCAACGTCTGGTTCCCGACCTTGCTGCAACAGGCCGGTGCCAAATCGGTGACCGAGGCCGCGCATATCCTGATGTTCGTCTGGGGCTTCGCGGCGATCGAGGTTCTGATCCTCTGCCGCAGTTCCGACCGGGCGCTGGAGCGCAAATGGCACATGCTGGGTGCCGGGTTGGCGGCCGCGGCATGCTACCTGGCCCTGCCTTTGGTGTCGGGGAGCCTGATCGGAACCGCGATGCTGCTGGCGGTCTCGGTGGGCAGCGCCTACTCGCTGTTCATGATCTTCTGGACCATACCGCCGGTGTGGCTGGAAGGCCGGGGCGCGGCGGCGGGCATCGCGCTGATCAGCGCGATGGGCCAGTTCGGCGGCCTGTTGGGGCCCGCATCCGTCGGCTATTTAAAGGACGCGACAGGCACGATTTACACCGGCTTCTCCGCCGCCGCTTTGCTCATCGGCTTCGGATCGTTCCTGGCGGCCTTCGCGATCCCGCATGCCCGGCTACGAAAGGCGGGGAGCGTGGGTAGCGGGCACTGAGCCGGCCGGAGCGGATAGAAGGCAACAGCGTTCTGTGCCGCTATCCGCTCCGTCACAACCGCGGATACGTCGCCCGTGGATTATCAATCATGATCTTGCGCACCGTCGCGCGCGAAAGGCCCGCGGGTAGCACATCCTCCCCCTCGAATTGCCAGTGCGGATAGTCGGTGGAGAACAGCAACAGTTCATCCGAATCCATATGTTCCATCAGCTTCTGGAACATGCCCTCCGTCGGGGGCGCGTCGCAGGGCGTGATGGTCAGGCGGACATTGTTGCGCACGATCTCGGCCGGGGAGCGATCGACCCAGGGGATTTCCATCCGCAGCCCACGCCAGAATTTCGTTAACCGCCAGAGATGCGCCGGCAACCAGGTAAAGCCGGATTCCAGCAGCACGACCTTCAAATCGGGGTATTTGACGAACACGCCCTCACAGATCAGCGACGAGAGCGCCTGCTGGAAGGCGGCCGCCTGGGCGGCGTAATCCTCAGTATAATATGATGGCCAGCCGAGCGGCGTGACCGCGTGGCGATAGGCGCTGCCGGCGTGGATGCCGATGGGCAGACCGTGCTTCTCGGCGGCGGCATAGATGGGCCAGTAGTGGC
>CAIUPC010000525.1 GCA_903900905.1 uncultured Acetobacteraceae bacterium | reverse complement strand
GTGATGGCCCTGATAGACCACGAAGGTGTTGGAGCCGATGCGCGCGGTGTCGATCTCATCCGCGCCGAGCAGCCACAGCACATCGACGCCGCCATCGAGCATCTGTGCCACGCTCTTGCCGCTCGGTCCCGGCACGAAGCCGAGGTCGAGACCACCCACGCGGGCGGCAGCGGTGTGCAGCACATTGAAACCGTGCCAATCCGGCAGCAGCGCGCCGACGCTTGCGGCCAGGCGCCAGGCGGCGGCCAGCACCGCGGCCCCGTCGGCGCGGGCCAAAGCCCCCTGCCCCACGATGATCAGCGGTTTTTTGGCGTTTTTCAGCGCCTCAGCAAACGGATGCGATCCGTCCTGCAACGCATTGATCAGCGCCGGGTCGTTGCCGAGATGCGTGACCTTATAGGTCAGGTCCGTCTCCGCCCCGATGACACCAATCGGCATCCCTTTGGCCACGAAGGCCTTGCGGATGCGGGCGTTCAGCACCGGCGCTTCCTTGCGCGGGTTGGAGCCGATGATCAGCACCGCGTCCGCTTCTTCAATCCCCGCGATGGAGGTGTTGAAGCTGTAGAAATCACGGCGCGCCGTATCCAGCTGGGCCCCGTCCTGGCGGCAATCGAGGTTCGCCGAACCGAGCGAGACCATAAGGTCTTTCAGCGCCAGCATGCTCTCGACATCGCTCAGATTGCCGGCAATGGCGCCAATGCGGTCCCCGGCCAGACCCTTCATCTTGTCGGCGATGGCGGAGAACGCCTCCGCCCAGGATACCGCGACATGCTTGCCGTCGCGCCACAGCCAGGGCCGATCCAACCGGCGGCGCTTGAGCGCATCGAGGGCGAAGCGGGACTTATCGCCCAGCCATTCCTCGTTCACGTCTTCGTTCAGCCGCGGCAGGATGCGCAGCACTTCCGGGCCGCGCGCGTCGATACGGATATTGGTGCCGACAGCGTCCAGCGCGTCGATGCTGTCGACTTTCGACAGCTCCCACGGCCGGGCGACAAACGCGTAGGGCTTGGAGGTCAGCGCACCGACCGGGCAGAGGTCGATGATATTGCCCGAAAGCTCCGACGACAGCGCCTTTTCGACGTAGGTGCCGACTTCCATATGCTCGCCGCGATTGGTCGCGCCGAGTTCCGGCACGCCCGCGACTTCGGTGATGAAGCGGATGCAGCGCGTGCAATGGATGCAGCGCGTCATCGTGGTTTTCACCAGCGGGCCGAGTTCCTTGTCCTTCACCGCGCGTTTGTTTTCCGCGTAGCGCGTGTGGTCGGAGCCAAAGCCCATGGCCTGGTCCTGCAGGTCGCACTCGCCACCCTGATCGCAGATCGGGCAATCCAGCGGATGGTTGATCAGCAGGAATTCCATCACCCCGCGGCGGCCATTGCGGACCATCGGCGTGTCGGTGTGCACGACCATGCCCTCACCGACCGGATAGGCGCAGGAGGCGATGGGTTTTGGCGGAGTCTTCTCGACCTCGACGAGGCACATCCGGCAATTGCCGGCGATGGACAGACGTTCGTGGTAGCAAAAGCGCGGGATTTCGATCCCTGCGGCTTCAGCGGCCTGGAGGATGGTGGACCCGGCCGGGACTTCGACCTCAATCCCGTCGATGGTGAGTTTCGGCATGAGTTAGCTTCCTGCCGCTTGAGCGGTCGGTAAATTGAGCATCGCCATAGCGCGCACACCGTCATGCCGACGCAGCGTGATCCCGTCATGCCGACGCAGGTCGGCATCCACGCCTTGATCGCTATCGGCAAGGAAGGCGTGGAT
>CAIUPC010000524.1 GCA_903900905.1 uncultured Acetobacteraceae bacterium | reverse complement strand
CTGTCGATGGGCGGTTTCGCGACCCTGCATTTCGGCTTCCGCCATCCGGACCGTGCTCTGTCGCTGGTCGTCGCCGGTTGCGGCTACGGGGCGGAAAAGGGCGCGAGCGACAAATTCCGCTCCGAGGTCGATGCCGTGGCCGCCTTCCTGGATGCCGAAGGCATCCGCGCCTTTGCCGAGAAATACGCCTATGGCCCGACCCGGGTGCAGTTCGAGAACAAAGACCCGCGCGGCTTCGCCGAGTTTAAGCAGCAGCTGTCCGAACACTCCGCCATCGGCGCGCGCAACACGCAGCTTGGGGTGCAGAAAGAGCGCCCGTCGCTGTATGACCTGGTCGATCAGATGCAGGCGCTGACGGTGCCGACGCTGGTGCTGACAGGGGATGAGGACTGGCCCTGCCTGCAGCCGGCGCTGCTGATGAAGCAGACCATCCCCAGCGCGGCTTTGTCGGTGATGCCGAATTGCGGCCACACGATCAATATCGAGGACCCGGACCAGTTCAACCGCCTGGTCAGCGATTTCATCGTCCAGGTCGATGCCGGCCGCTGGCCGGTGCGCGATCCGCGGGCGATGGTGGCCTCGATCACCGGCATGAAGTAGCGGGGCATTTGATCAAAGCGCGATGGCCTGAAAAATGGCCGTCATCCAAGGGCTCTGAGAGACTGTAGAAAAACCGTCATCCCCGGACTTGTTCCGGGGACCAATCGCGGTACAAGCGGAAACCATGGTCCCCGGGACAAGCCCGGGGATGACGGCTTTTTACCACCCGGCCTGTCGAGTCAAACGCAATATCGCCCTACGCGATAGCACCGCGGCTTCACCCGATTGCCCTTAATCCGCCCCCTCCCCTCGCGGGAGAGGGCCGGGGGGAGGGGTTAAAGCCGATGCTATCAGACCGCCGCGAACTGACCGCGGCCGAACATCTTATCGAGCGCCTCGGGCGCGGCTTTGTCGAACTGCGTGGTGCGGGCACGCACGTCGTCCACCTTGGCCAAGGCAGCCTTGACCGCCGGGCGGGCGTCGATCTGCTTCACCCAGCGGGTGACATTGGGGAACTTCGCCGCGAATTCAGCTCCCATCAGCATCGGGATAAGGCGCAGCCAGGGATAGGTCGCGATATCGGCCACGCCGTAGTCACCGGCCAGGTATTCATGGCTGGCGAGGCGCTGTTCGATCACCTCCGTCACCCGGATCGCCTGGGTGATGTAGCGGCTTTTGGAATAGTCGTTGCCACCCGGGGCGAAACGGATGTAGTGTACTGCTTGCCCAAACATGGGGCCGACGGTCGACATCTGGGTCATCAACCACTGGATGGCATCGTATTTGGCGCCCAACTCGACCGGCAAAAGCGTGCCGGTCTTCTCAGCGAGGTAAAGCAGGATCGCGCCGGATTCAAAACACACATAGTCCTTGCCGCCCGGACCTTCGGAATCGACGATCAACGGCACTTTGGCATTCGGGTTCAGCTTCTTGAAATCTTCACTGAACTGCTCGCCCGTGAACACGTCGAGCGGGGCGACGGTGTAGGCAAGGCCAAGCTCTTCGAGGGCGATATAGACTTTGACGACGTTGGGGCTGCCCATGCCGTAGAGTGTGATCATTGTGTGCTCCTGTTACGTGACCGTCGTTTACCGTGTCTTCGGCATCTCAAAACCGGCGTTCTTTTCGATGAACCGCTCCATCGTCGAGATATCGGCATTGGCGGAGTCCGCCATGATCGCGTGCCGGTACATCAGCCGCGCGGTCTGGCAGAGCCACATTGGCACGCCAAGCTCCTCGCCTTGCTCCAGCGCCAGGTCCACGTCCTTCATCAGGATGTGCAGCGCGGCACCGAAGTTGAAATCGCGGGTAAAGATGGAGCGCGGGAAGACCTTCGCCAACGCGGCATTGGCGCCGGTGCCGACGCTGATGGCAGCGAACAGCGCCTCCGGATCAACGCCGCCTTTGGTGCCCATCACGAAAGCCTCCGACGAGGCCACGAGATTGACCGCGAACAGGATGTTGTTGGTCAGCTTCATCACCTGCGCCGCGCCCACCTTATCGCCGGCGATGGTCAGCGTCGGCCCCCAGAGCGACAGCAGCGGCCGCACCGTTTCCACCGCGGCCGGATCGCCGGACACCATGACCGACAAGGTTCCCGCCCAGGCTCCGGTCGGGCCGCCGGAGATCGGGCTGTCGACGATGACGACACCCTTGGCGTTCATCGCCGCCTCCACCTCACGCAGGAACTTCGTCCCGACGGTGCAGGTATTGACCAGGATCTTCATTTTGCTGCCCAGGAGCAGGCCATGATCGCCGAACACCACGGACCGGAACGCGGCGAGCGTGGGCAGCGAGATGAAGACGATCTCACACAGATCCGCGAGCTCTTGGGGGGTCGTGGCCTGCCGCGCCTGACGATCCAGCAACGGCTGCATCGCCGCCGGGTTCATATCCAGGATGGTCAAATGATGCCCGCCATCGAGCAATTTCGTGGCCATCGGCTGCCCCATGGCGCCGACACCGAGATACCCTGCTTCCATTGCCTGTCTCCTCACCGCTTGTGCGGCGGAGACTTGCCGGGATCGCCCCGGAAAGCAAAGGGGGCACATAGTGCGGCGCCTATTTCCCCCGCACGAACTGGAACGCGCAGAGCGCGCCGATCATGGTGGCGGCGCCGAGTAATTGGATGGGGGTCAGCACCTCCCCCAACAGGATCATGCTCAGGATCAGCGTCAGCAGCGGCTCCAGGTTCATCACCAGCGCGGTGCGGAACGGACCGACGGTGTTGGTCGACATGTAGATCAGCAGGGTCGACAAGGTGGTGGTCACGGCGGCGGCGAAGAACGCGGCCCACCCCGCAACATTATGCGGAACATGCCACTCCCCCACGAACGCCGAAGCCATGAGGAAAAGGATCGTGGACGGCACCATCGCATACCATGTGGTCACCCGCGCATCGGTGCCCGCGAGCCAGGCGCGTGTGCCCAGCAACGAGATCACCCGGCACACCGCGGCGCCAAACGCGAAGGCCAGCCCCATCCAGGACAGTTCAGAGATTTGCTGGCCGAGCATGAGGCCCAGACTGAGGAAGGCCACCACAGCCGTCAGCAGCGCCCGCCAGCCCAACCGCTCCACCCCCGTGATGGCGGCGCCAATACCGGTCAGCAGGGGGTAGATGAAATAAGCCAGGATGGCGATGGAAACCGGCAGCATGGCGATCGACTTGAGCAAGCCGAACATGGTCATCGCGAACAGCACGCCCAGCCCGACGGCGACCACTCGCTCCCGTTGCGTGTGCCACCGCGACGGAGGCGAAATCCGTAGCCACACGAAGAAGAACGCGACCACCATCATCCCGCGCAGCGACACCAGCGTCAGCACATCCATCCCGGAGGCATAGATGACCTTCAACAGGATATCGGCGACGCTGAACGACACGGCCGCGGTCAACGCCGGGACCATGCCGCCAAGACGCGGTACCGGCTGGGCCGCGGCGCTCACGCGATGCGCCTGCGTCGTTTGCATGCCGTCGGGTCCATCGGCCACGTCATGCCCCCCAATCGTGGAGGAAAGCCTCCAGCACCGACAGAAAGCCGGCGGGATTATCGGCATGGACCCAATGCCCCGCGCCCTTCACCGCGACAAAGCGGGCGGCGGGGAACAGCGCACGGATGGCCGGGCGGTGTTCCGGCAGGACGTAATCAGATTGGGCGCCCGTGACGAAGACTGTTGGACCGTCATAACGTCCACTCGGAACGTCCTGCCACCCCTCCAGGTCCGGGATCGCGGCCGCGATGTCCGCCAGGCCGATACGCCAGCCGGGTGTGGCGCCAAAGGTCAGGTTCTGCAGCAAGAATGCGCGCACGGCCGCATCGGCTACCGCCGCCTCCAGCAGCGCACTGGCCTGGGCCCGGGTCAGGGCGGGGTCGAGCGGGATCGCCGCCATCGCGGCCGCGATCGCGGTGTTGCCATGCTGGTAGATGACGGGGGCGATGTCGGACACCAGCAGCCGCGCGATCGCCGCCGGTTGCGCCAGCGCCGCCGCCATCGCGGCCTTGCCGCCCATCGAATGCCCGATCACCGCGGCCGGCAGCGCGCCCATCGCAGCCAGCGTTTCCAGCACATCCGCGGCCTGGGTCGCGTAGCGCATGTCCGGCGCATGCGGGCTGGCGCCGTGATTGCGCATATCCAGCGCGATCACCCGGAAGCGGGGCGCCCGCGCGCGCTGCATCGCCCCCCAGTTGCGCGCCGCGCCAAACAGCCCGTGGAGCAATACCACGGGCGGGCCGCTGCCAGCCTCGATCGCCTTCAGGATCATCCGAGCGTCAGCATGATCTTGCCAATATGCTGGCTGGACTCCATCAGCCGGTGCGCCTCGGCGGCCTGGGCCAGGGGGAAGGTAGCATGAATGACCGGGGCGCAGCGGCCGGCATCCAGCACCGGCCACACCGTCTCCCGCAAAGCCGCCGCGATGACGCCCTTCTGGGCGGTGGTGCGCGGGCGCATGGTCGAGCCGGTGACCGTCAGGCGCTTGGTCATGATCTGGAGGAAGTCGAACTTCTCGGCGACCGAACCCTCGAGGAAGGCAATCAGCACCAGCCGACCATCCATCGCCAGGGAGCGGATGTCGCGCTGCATATAGGGGCCGCCGACCATGTCGAGGATGACATCGACGCCCTTACCGGCGGTGAGGGCGCGGATCTCGGCGGCGAAATCCTGGGTGCGGTAGTTGATCGCGCCATCTGCGCCGAAGCCCAGCATGGCGGCGCATTTCTGGTCGGAGCCGGCGGTGGCATAGACGGTGGCGCCGAACTCATGCGCCAGTTGGATGGCGGTGACGCCGATACCGCTGGTGCCGCCATGGATCAGGGTCTTCTCACCGGCAGCGAGGCGGCCGGCCATGAACAGATTGGCCCAGACGGTGAAGCTGGTTTCCGGCAGAGCCGCGGCGCGCACCGCGTCGTAGCCCTTGGGCCAGGGCAGGCACTGCGCGGTTGGCGCGGTGCAGAATTCGGCATAGCCGCCGCCATTGGTCAGGGCACAGACCTTGTCGCCGATTTGGTAGCCCGTGGCACTGGCGCCGAGCGCCACGACCTCCCCCGCGACTTCGAGGCCGAGCAAAGGGCTTGCTCCGGGCGGCGGCGGATACGAGCCCTGGCGCTGTGCGATATCGGGACGGTTGACGCCCGCGGCTTCGACCCGGATCAGCACCTCATCCGCGGCTGGGTTTGGCAGCGGCCCGGTGGCGAGCGTCATCACGTCAGGCGCGCCGGCGCCGTTCATCTGGATATGGGTCATGGTCTGCGGCAACGGCATGGGAATTCCTTTCGGGAAACGGCGCGGCGATGGGCGTCACGTTCAACGACCCTTAAGATTGCCCCCAGACCTCGCAACCCCGTCATGCCGACGGAGGTCGGCATCCATGGCTTTCGCTGTTGAGGCCTGACAAGGCGTGGATGCCGACCTCCGTCGGCATGACGGAGTGGCGTCGTGTAGAAGGACCAATCTTAAGGACGCCTGGTACAAGCTCAACTGCCTGACAGTTCATAGGCCTCGGGGAAGAAGTAGTCCTTCCAGGATTTGGGCTTCACCTTGATGGTTCCGACCTCAAACATGAACTCGGCGCCTTGCATGGTGCGGGACGGGACGGAGGTCCATTTCACGTCCTTGCCGCTGCCGGCAGCGGCCACGAAATCCACGGTCAGTTTGGACTCACTGTCCTCGATCCAATACTGCGCGGCGGCGCGAATGTCCTGATTGACCCGGTCGGTTGCTTCGATCAGCGCGTTGTAAACGGCCTGATAAAGCTTCGGATTGCGGTCGCGAAACTTCGCCGAGGTATAAGCGAGGGTGTAGGTGTTGGGCCCGCCCATCAGGTCAAAGGAACTGGCGACCGTGTGGATATTCGGGCGTTCGAGCTGTTGTTGCAGGAAGGGCGGCAGCGCCAGCGTGCAGTTCACATCGCCGACACCGGTCAGCAGGGCCACGGTGGCATCGGCCGGCGACATGGTCACGGTCGCGGTATCGAAGCGGGCGTATTCCTTGATCCCGTAAAGCTGCGCGGCGGCCATCTGCACCGAAACCGCGGGCGACGACACCCGCACCGACGGCACCGGGATCTTCTTACACTTGCCCAAATCGGCGATTGTCTTGATCTCTGGATCGTTGGACGTGATGAAGAACGGCAGCGTCACCAAGGCGGTGATCGCCCGCACCTCTTGTTTGGTGCCCTGGGTTTTGGCCCACAGGGTGAACATCCCATGCGGGCTGCCGCCGACAATGTCCACGGTATCGGACAGCAGGGCATCGTTCATCGAAGCCGGGCCGTTGAACCGGAAGGCGGAGACCTTGACCTCCGGAATGCCCAGCAAAGCGGCGTGCTTCTGGATCAGTTTTTCGTGTTCGATGACGTTGAACTGGAGGTACCCCATCGAGAACTGGCGCGCGATCCGCACCTCGGGAACATCGGCGCGGGCGCTCGCCGCGGCCAACAAGGCGCCAATCAGCATAAACAGTCGCTTCATCGTTTCCTCCGTCTCTGGGCGAACCCTGTAGCCGATCCTGGCGGCGGCGTCATGGGCGGTGCGGCGGAAGATGCGTTGCGCGGATGGCAAGTGGTGTATGAGATGTCCCCATGTCCCCGCCCGTCGATCTGGTTCAATCCAACCGCGACCTGCCCAGCCACGCCGACGTCGCCATCATCGGTGGCGGCATCATCGGCGTGTCCACGGCCATGTTCCTCGCGGAGAAGGGCCTGTCGGTCGTCCTTTGCGAAAAAGGCGTTATCGGCGGTGAGCAATCCAGCCGTAACTGGGGCTGGTGCCGCAGCATGGGCCGCGACATCGCCGAAGTGCCACTGGCGCTGGAAAGCCTCAAGATCTGGCGGACCCTCAATCTGCGCATCAAC
Organism: uncultured Acetobacteraceae bacterium; assembly: GCA_903900905.1. GTDB lineage: Bacteria > Pseudomonadota > Alphaproteobacteria > Acetobacterales > Acetobacteraceae > Rhodopila. The sequence goes on along the minus strand of CAIUPC010000524.1, from coordinate 3,978 downwards.
CGGGAGACGGGCTACCGGCAGGCGGGGGTGATGTATCTCTGCGAGACCGAGCAGGAGGTCGCGACCCAGGAAGCCTGGCTCGAACAGGCGCGGCAATTCCAGGTGCGCTCCCGCATCCTGAAGGGCGCGGAACTGGAGAAGGTCATGCCTGGCGCTTCCAACCGCTTTATCGCCGGCAATTACACGCCGACGGATGGCCGGGCCGAACCGTCCCAGGCGGCACCGGCGATCGCGGAGGCAGCACGGGCTCTCGGGGCCACCATCCTGACCAACTGCGCCGTGCGCAGCCTGGACATGCAGGGCGGCGTGGTCGCGGGGATCGTCACCGAACGCGGCTGCATCGCCACCGGCGCGGTGGTGCTGGCGGGCGGCGCCTGGTCGCGGCTGTTTTGCGGCAATGAGGGGCTGGATCTGCCACAACTGAAGGTGCTCGGCTCGGTGTTCCGCACGGCCCCGCTGACCGGCGGGCCGGACATCACCGCCGCGGGGTCGGTATTCGCCCTGCGCAAGCGGCTCGACGGCGGCTATTCCATCGCCCGGCGCAACGCCAATCAGACCACCATTACCCCCGACCATTTCCGCCTGCTGCCGGATTTCCTCCCCAGCCTCTGGGCCAGCCGTCACGAAATCCGCTTGCGCGTCGGCCAGCGCACGCTCGACGAGCTGCGCACCAAACGGCGCTGGAGCGGGGAGGATGTCAGCCCGTTCGAACTGACCCGCATCCTCGATCCCAAGCCGCACGAAGGCACGCTGAAGGAGGCGCGGCGGGTGCTGTCGCGCGCCTTCCCGGCCTTCGCGGACATGAAGGTCGTGGAAAGCTGGGGCGGGCTGATGGATGTCACCCCGGACGCGGTGCCGGTGATCGACCGGGTCGACCGGATCCCGGGCTTGCACATCGCCACCGGCTTCTCCGGCCACGGCTTCGGCATCGGCCCCGGTGCCGGTCGGCTGATGGCCGATATCGTCGCCGGGGATCGCCCGGTGGTGGATCCCGCGCCCTACCGGCTGAAGCGTTTCAAACGGAGCGTCTGACCCGAACAGCATCTCAAGCCAACTCGCGTCATGATCGACGCCAGGACGTCAATATCAAGGCGGATTGGTATCAGCCGAGTTCCTTCAATAACTCAGGATGCTTGTCCAAAAGCCGGAACAGGTTCGCCACAGCCGGAAGCGGAACCGCCTCGCCACGCTCATAGCGGGAGAAGGCATTATGCCCACCACCTGTCAGCCGAGCCGCCGCCACCTGCGTCAGACCCAGCTTCCGGCGAATGCGGCGGAGTTCCTTCCGCTGCCTTTCTCTGTCGCGTAACACCAGCGCATCGCCGGACGCCGCGTAACGCGCTGCGCTATCGGCATCGAACTCAACCTCGTCGCAAGCAGCACACCGCCAGCCCGACAGGTTTTCGACAATCGCCGACAATCCGGCATGCTCGATCGTGGCAACCTCGTTTTCGAAACGGGTCAACGCCGCGCTGCCGTCGCAGTTCAGACAATGGCGAGACATGGTCACAACTCCTTGAACTGGATCACAGGTGCGGTGTCCCGCATGGTGATTTTGATATAGGCATCTTTCCGCGCCGGCGTAGCGGCGTGATAAACGTCCTGCCACAACCGATGATCCGCATATGTCGTCATCGATTTATAAAATGCGCGGCGCGATAGTGACGCGATGACCGCGAGCATCTCCCCCGATGTCAGGCCCATCGCACGGCCGCCGTCGAGTGCCGATCTGGTAAACGCCGCCGCCCCGAGCCGCGCGACCTCCTGCTGAACGCGCGCGAGATCGTAGTGCGGAATGCGCTTTTCCATCCCAGAATATTACCCGGATAGGGTTATAATGGCAACCGCCCTGGCGACCGTTCTGACCAGCTCCAAACCGGACCGCCCCCTGCCCAACCCGCGGCCATAGGCGAGCGAACAGCAACGCGCTACCGTCCCCGGCAACGATCAGAAGGACGAGCCCAATGCCAAACAAGACCCGCGTGCTGCTCTGGACCGACGGTCCTGGACCCTATGTCGACGCCATCGCCAAGGCCGGCCTCAGCGACCGCGTCAGTGTCGAAACCCTGAGCCGGGCGGAAACCCCAACCCAGGACCAGCGCGCGGATACCGAGGCTTTGCTGGCCTGGGGCGCGCCCGCCGGCCTGTTGCCGCAGATGAAAAGCCTGCGCTGGGCGCAGGCGCTGACCGCCGGCGTCGAAACCTGGCTGGCGCTGCCGGACCTGCCGAACGAACTGACCCTGACCTGCGCCCGTGGCACCCACCGGCAGTCAATGCCGGAGAACATCCTCGGCGCGATGTTCCACCTGATGAAACCCTACGCGGCCGTGAACGAGGACCAGAAGCGCAGCCAATGGGTGCGCCGCATGGCGACGCCGCTATCGGGCCAGACGCTGGGGATTCTCGGCCTCGGCGAAATCGGGCAACGGGTGGCGCATCTCGCCACCGCGCTCGGTATGCGGGTCATCGGCACCAGGCGGACCCAGACACCGGTCCAGGATGTCGCGGAAGTGTTCCCGATGGAACGCACCAACGACGTGCTGGCGCAGTCCGATTTCGTGCTGCTGCTGCTGCCGGCGACGCCCGCGACCGAGAACTTCATCAACGCGGCCCGGCTGTCGCACATGAAACCCAACGCCTGGCTGCTGAATTTCGGACGCGGCGCGCTGATCAAGGACGACGATCTGATCGCCTCGGTGAACGCCAAACAGATCGCCGGCGCGGTGCTGGACGTGTTCCGCCAGGAACCGCTGCCGGCCTCCGATCCGTTCTGGACCACGGAGAACATCATGGTCCTGCCGCATATCGGCGGCGGACATCCGCAGCGCGACAAAGTCGTCGCCCAATTATTCGTCGACAACCTTGCCGCCTTCCTCGACGGCCGGCCCCTGTCCCAGGTGGTCGACCGCACCGCCGGCTACTGATCGGACCGCCCATGTCCCACCGCCTTGCCCTGATCGGCTTCGCTTTTCTGGGGATCGTCTGCGCGATCCCCGCCGGGGCGGAGCCCACGCATCTGCACCTCGGCGAATCGGCGACGGTCATGGCCGCACCCGATGAGATCGTCGCCTCGTTGCGGGCGGAAGCCATCGCCGGTGCCCCGGCGGAGGTCCAGAAACGGGTCAACGAAACGATCCGTGACGCGCTGGCCCTGGCGCAGGCGGCCCCGGGTGTCACGGTCTCAACCGGCGGCTACGCGGTCTGGCGCACGCAGCAGAATGGCGCCGATCGCTGGCAGGGCGGGCAGAGCCTCAATCTGACCAGCGGCGATGCGGCGGTGCTGCTGAAGCTTGTCGGCGACCTGCAACAGAAGGGCCTCGTCACCGGCGATCTCAGTTGGCGGCTGGCGCGGGAGACGGGACGTACGGCGCATCGCAAGGCGACCCAGATGGCTCTGGCAGCGCTGCGCGGCCGGGCGGACGAAGCAGCCGCCCAGCTTGGCCTCGCATTCGGCCAATTCGCGGATATCCGCCTCGACAGCGCCGCCCATGGGCCGCAGCCGCAACAATTCGCCGCCCCGATGGGCATGGTCCGCGCGGCCGCCGCACCGCCGGCAGCGGTTGCGGAGGATATCGCCGTGACCGCATCGGTGGAGGCCGACGTGATCCTGGTGCCACGCTGAGCATGACGCCCTCCCCGGTTCTGGAGGCCATGCGGCGCCAGGCAAGCGCGATCTACGCCACCGGCGCGGTGCCGGACGCCATCGTCATACAACGCCAGGTGCTGCTGGCCGCGCGGTCGGCGGGGGCGGAGACGCCGGATGACAGCCTGTTCCTCGGCCTGATGCTGCACGCCACCGGGCAACTGGCGGACGGCGTGTGCTTGCTGCGGGACGGGATCGCGCGCTTTCCCGCGCATGCGGCCCTGCATGAAAATCTGGGCGTGTTTTTGCTCGGACAAAACGATGTCGCAGCGGCGATCGAGGCCTGCCAGACCGCGCTGAAACTGGGATCAGCGAGCCCCAACGTGCTGGACTGT
>CAIUPC010000523.1 GCA_903900905.1 uncultured Acetobacteraceae bacterium | reverse complement strand
CGGCAGAAGGTGCAATCGTAGTAATAGCCTTTTTCGTTTTTGGCGGCTGTGCTTCCCCGATAGAGGGGTGCGCCGCAACGGCACCGGCACCCAAGGCGGATGGGGTGGATTTTGTCATATGTGTATCCTTTCACTCTGCTCATGGTTTCACCTCAATCAATTTCTCTCGCTGCGCCCCGTCGCCTTGGCGATGACGGCGCTGCCAGAACACATCATCCTGAAAATTTAGCCATGCCGCGTCGTCATGGATCAGCCGCCACCGCTGCACATCTGAGCTATGCTGCATGGCATTCGCGAACCACCCGAACAGGATTTCGTGCGGGATATTGTAGTCAGGATGAATTTGCAGCAGGGCGTCGGCCCATTTTTGCGCGTCATCCCCCAAAGCCTGAAGCATGTCGCAAACGGTCATGGATTGATAATTTGGATTATTCGTTGATCCGCCCATTGGTCAACCCCTCTTGCCCGATCAGCGCGGCCATTTCTCGTCCTGGCATCAGTAACCCCCGCCGTTCAGGGCGGACCAGAGGTAGCCTCCCAACCCTAGCGCCACACCAACAACAATCAGGATTCCCCCAAAAGCGCGGCGAAGGGTGAGGCGTCTGTCGTCATACAGGTAGAGCCATCCCCCAAGGAGGTTGCACAGGCAACAGAGGAGGAGCCCGCCCACGGACGCATATTCGGCGCTCATTGATCCGCCCCTATGGCCTTGGCGATGACGGCGCGGGCGTTTATGATCGGTAAGTCACTTTTACGCGCCGGGAAAACGTTTGTTGCGTACCAAGTCAAACGCTCTAGCGCCTCCAACAACTCATTCGCCAGCGCGTCGGGCTTCTTCACGGCCTCGCAGGCGACGGTCAGGGCGCGGTCATATCCGTCGCTCCAGTCGTCTTGTTCGTCATGCGTCCCGCCGCAAGCATTAACGGCGCGTGCGGCGGTTAGGTCGGGGTGGATCATTGGTCTAGCTCCTCGTCGCTTTGGGCGTCGCTCCACCCGAATTGCCAATCAATGTTGGCACCAGCCAGAAAAGGCTTTCCGGCCCCGAAGGCCTTCGCGCCTAGGTCGTAATCCCTTTCGCGTAATCTGACATCGTCTTCGTGGTCCGCCCGGTCGGACGGTGATTGCGGATCGTAACTCATGACCCCACCCAGAATATAGCCGCCAGGGCCAGCCAGGGCAGCACGGCCAGGGCCATGCCCGCAACGCGCCACGGATTAACCCCGCGACGGGGCGGTGAGACCTCGAAGGCCGCGCCCGTGCGGTGCGCGGTCTGGCGGGCTATGTAGGCCCGGCTGATGGTATCGGGGTCGGTCATTTAATATCCTCCGGTGTTGCAAACCCAAACATGGGCAGGAAAAAGAACGGTTGGCCCCGCTCGCGCAACAGGGCTGCATTTTGTATTTCGTTAGCGGCGTACCCTGCGGCTGCCCGTGCGCCGTACCCTGCGCCGTACCCTGCGGCATCCCATGCGGCATCCCATGCGGCATCCCATGCGGCATACACTGCGGTATCCCCTGCGGCGGACCATTTGGCGGACCATGCGGTGGCCTGTTGTTCCGGCGTCAGAGCTTTAAGGTAACGCAGGAACGCTTCGACGGTGGCGGTTTCTGGGCCGTATTTGGCGCCGGTCATCATGCGCCCCTTAGAATGTCGTGCAGCATGACCTTGACCAGCAATTCCGCTTCGGGCGTCAGGAAGCCCCATAAGGCGCTTTCGACGATAGCATATTCGTCCGCCTCATTAGGCTTGAACGCCGTGACGCGGCTAGGCAAGCCTGATCGGTCACAACCAGGGCGCGCGGTGTCGAGCGCGTTCACGGTGGGCGAGATAGCGTTTATGGCCTTCGCCAGCGTCTCGGCAATCATGGCAAGGCGGTCAACCTCGCTCGCGATTTG
>CAIUPC010000522.1 GCA_903900905.1 uncultured Acetobacteraceae bacterium | reverse complement strand
GTCAAAACCATCCCCCAGGTCGCCGAAGACCCGCATCTCTGGGCGCGCGAGATGCTGGTGAAAGTCGATGACGCCGTTGCCGGGGAAATGTACGTCCCGGGCGTGGCGATGAAGCTGTCCGTCACGCCCGGTCATGTCGGCAGCGTGCCGACCCCGGGGCAGCACACGGATGAGGTGCTATCGCGGCTGCTGGGCTACGACGCCGAACGCCTGGCCGCACTGCGGGCGGAGAAGGTTATCGGGTAACAACGACAAACAGAGAATAAAATTCTGGGAGGAATTGAACAATGAAACGCCGCACCTTCATGGCCGCGACTGCCGCCACCCTCGCCGCGCCCTCGGTCCGGGCGCAGACCGCGCGCGAGAAGACGTTGAAGCTGGTTCCCCTGACCTCGCTCTACTCACTGGATACGGTGTTCAACACCTCCCTCGTCACCACCAATCACGGCTACGCGGTCTATGACCTGCTCTATGGCATCGACAATCAGCGCAACGTGCGGCCGCAAATGGCGGAGGGGCATACGATTTCCGATGATGGCAAGGTCTATGAAATCAAGCTGCGGGAAGGCCTGAAATTCCATAATGGGGAGCCGGTTCGCGCCCAGGATGCCATCCAAAGCCTGAAGCGTTGGGCCGGCCGCGAAACCTTCGGGCAGACCATCGCGCAGTTCATCGACGACTGGGCGGTCAAAGACGATCGGACGATGAAGATCACCTTCTCCCGCCCGGTGCCGATCTTCCTGGAGGCTTTGGCGCGCGGCAGTGCCTCGGTGCCGTTTATCCTGCCGGAGCACATTGCCAAAACCGACCCGTACAAGCAGATCACCGACCCCACCGGCAGCGGTCCTTTCAAGTTCAACGTCAGCGAGTTCGCCCCAGGATCGTTCGCCAGCTACAGCAAGTTCGACGGCTACGTACCGCGCAACGAACCCGCGGAATACAACGCCGGCGGGAAGGTCGCGTATTTTGAGCGCATGGAATGGCCCACCATTCCCGAGCCCGCCACCGCCGCCGCCGCGCTGATAGCGGGCGAAGTCGATTGGTACGAGCAGGTCCAACCCGACCTGATTCCTCAGCTGAAGAAGAACCCCGACATCCGTATTGGCAGCGCCAACCCCGGCGGCTTCAACGGCATCCTGCGCTTCAATCACCTGCATGCGCCGTTCAACAATCCCGCTTTGCGGCGGGCGGTGATGATGTTGGTGAACCAGCACGACTACATGGCCTCCATCACCGGCGGTGATGCGACGGCGTACAACCCCTGCCGTGGGATGTTCCCCTGCGGCACCGCCTACGGCCGCGAGCTCGGCACCGAGGTCATGCGCGGCGACATGGACAAGGCGAAGGCAATGCTGAAAGCCTCCGGCTATAACGGGGAAAAGATCGTCATCCTCAGCCCCTCCGACGTGCCGACGATCGGCCCCATGGGGGAAGTGACGTTCGATCTGCTGAAGCAAGCGGGGATGAACGTCGAACTCGCCGCCGTCGATTGGGCGACGCTGACCAACCGGCGCGCCAACCGGGAGTCCGTCGACAAGGGCGGCTGGTCGATTTTCCACACCTGGGCGGCGTCGAGCATCATCAGCACGCCGGTCGAACATTTCGCCATGCGCGGCCTGGGCGCCAAGGGCTGGGCGGGTTGGTTCGGTGATGAAAAGATCGAGGATCTGACCCGCGCCTGGACACTGGCCACCGAGGCCGCGCAACGGAACGAACTGGCCGACGAGATCCAAAAGCGTGCTCTGGACCTCGTGCCCTTCGTGCATTGCGGCCAGTTCCAGATCCGCACGGCCTATCGTTCGTATCTCAAGGGCCCGATCGAGGGCAGCGCGGCCTATATGTGGAACGTTCGCCGGGCGTGAAGCAGGATCGGGGCGGGCGCCAACGACGCTCAGGAGGGCGTTGAACTCCATCAAAACCGTCATCCCCGGGCTTGTCCCGGGGACCAAGGTTTCCGCCTCTGCCGCTGTGGTCCCCGGGACAAGCCCGGGGATGACGGGGAAGAGGGGCCGTCGCCGCTTATGTTAGCGCTTATGGGGCTTGTCCCGGGGATCACGCGATTTGATGCTATCGGCTCCCTCGTTAGCGTCTTTGGCGTGCGCCCCCAGCGCATCCGGCCGATACGTCCTATTGCGGCCTTGAGCCTTGGATCTGGATCCGCCGCGCCACGCGGCGGAACGGGCCAGCATCGTTCACCGCCATGTGCTTCACGCAGCGATTGTCCCAGAACGCGATAGACCCGGGCGTATAGCGAAACCGGCAGGTGAACTCCGCCCGGTGGCCATGCTCCAGCAGGTAGTCGAGCAGCGGCTTGCTCTCCTCCTCCGTCATCCCCTCAAACGCGACGCAATGGGAGTGGTTGACGTAGAGCGCCTTCCGCCCGGTCTCGGGATGGATAACGACTGCCGGGTGGTAGTTGATCGTTTCACGCCAGTCCGCATCCTCCCGCACCGCCGTGGTGCGGCTTTTGCTCACGCCCGCCTGGGGACCAGCGATGTTGCGATCCGTGTGCTTCACCCGGAGGTCCGCGAGCAGGGTCTTCATCCCATCGGATAATGTTTCGTAGGCAAGGTATTGATTGGCAAACAGCGTGTCGCCGCCGTACGGCGGGACTTCGATCGCGTAAAACACCGCACCCATCGGCGGTTCGGCGCACATGGTGGTGTCGTGGTGCCATTTTTCCCCAACGATCCGTGCATCGCCGGGATTGCGCACCACATTCACCACCTCCGGATCCGCCTGGGTCCCTTTGAAGTTCGGATGCACGAAAATCTCCCCGAACCGGCGCACGAAGGCTTTATGGCGGTCCACACTCAGATCCTGATCGCGGAAGAAGATCACGCAATGATCCAGCAAGGCCTGGCGGATCTCGCCGATAGTCTGGTCGCTGAGGTCCTGGGACAGATCGACGCCATGCACCTCCGCGCCAAGCGCCCCGGCGATGGGTTGGATCTCGAGGGAACTGTTACGCATCACCACGCTCCTCCTGTTTTTGGCTCACGCTTGTTGGCCGCGCCATATCGGCAACGGATCCGGCAGTGCCCGGCGATCAACCTTGCCCGCCGCGGTTCTCGGCAGTTCGTCCCTGACAATAATCGACACCGGCACGATGGCCTCCGGCAGCCGCGCACGGGCGAACTCTCGCAAAACCTTCGGTTCGGCGACCGCCCGGGCTGAGGGTTGGACAAAGGCAGCCAGCAGCACGCGGCCGCGTTCGTCGGTGAACGGCCGCACCACGGCCGCCGCGATCGCTTCGTGGCGTGACAACACGTCTTCGATTTCTTCGGGAGAGGTACGAAAACCATTCAGCTTGATCTGATTATCGACCCGCCCCAGGACGACAAGCCGGCCATCAGCATCGAAACGGCCGAGATCACCGGTGCGGTACAGACCATCACCGCTGCCATCGGCCGCGACGCTGAACACGGCCGCGGTGAGGTCCGGGCGCTTCCAGTAGCCGGTCCCCATGAACCGGCTCCGGACCTCGATCTCCCCCACTTCGCCCGCTGGCGTGGTCGAACCATCCGCCTCCATCAACCGCAGCGAAACGCCTGCCGGCGGGAAGCCCGCGGGCACGACGCTATCGGCCGGCATGTCAGCGTCCACAGTGCAGGAGGCAATGTGAATGAACTCAGAACTCCCGAGCTTATTCACCACCAGGCCGCCAGGTTCCATGCAACGGCGTGCCATCGCAACGTCGGCGCCGCTGACCGGTTCCCCGGTGAAAGCCACACAGCGAAGCGCGGGCAACGGGCCACCGTGCCGCAAGGCAATGGCGACAGTGCGAAACGCGCTGGGAAAGACCTGCAAAACGGTGATCCGTTCATCGCGCAGCCGTTGCGCGATGGCCCGTATGCCGTCCCGCTTGGGATCGATCACCTGCAGTGCGGCACCGACAGCCAGCGTGCCGAGGATGCCCGCATGCGGAAAAAAGGCCAGCACCGACACGCGATCATTCGGCCCGAGGTCGAGGATGGCATTATAACTCAGCGATTGTCCCATCGCCGCCCGATGGTTATGCACCACGCCTTTCGGCACCCCGGTCGAACCGGATGTATAGCGGATAAAGGCAATATCGTCCCCGGATGGATACCGGCCCGGATTGGTCTCCGGCCCGTCATCCCCCAAAGCAGAGGCATCGATCACCTGCTTGGCCAGAGAATGCAACCGTGCAGAGGCGGTGGCATCCGTCAGCACACAGCGCGGCGCGGCGTGCTCCAGCAGCGGCCGCAGTCCCTCATCCGGCAGCGCCGGGTTCATGGGCACGTAGCCAAAACCCGCTTTCAGTGCCCCAATCACCGCCACGATCCGCTCCGTCGTCGGGGCCATGCAGATCGCGACCAGGCCATTGCCGGAACCGGCCGACCGCTCCGGCATCGCCAAGAGCGCGTGGGCGACACGGTTGGCAGCCCTGTTCAGCGCGGCATAGGACATCACACCGTCCGGCCCCAACAAGGCCGGGGCCGCGCCGCGCACCGCGGCATGATGCTCAATCCGCGCGACGATTCCCGCCAGACTCCCGGGCGCGTCCGGTGCCAGCATTAGAACCCGGTCCGCGTCGCTGCGACGGTGTAGTTCTTCTTCGGGAATTCCTCCGTATAGCTTCGGAGCTTCGCCCCCGCCTTGGTCCCCATATCGCGATAGGGCTTCGATTTCAGCTTCGCCACATCCAGATCGATGCCATGCCCCGGTGTCGTCGGCAGTTCGACGAAACTGTCCTGGATGACCAGCGGCGCGATCGCGATCTCATCGCAGGCCGGCTTGAGGTTGATGAAACACTCCGCCAGCCAGAAATTCGGGATCATCGCCGACAGTTGCACCGTCGCGGCCAGGCCGATCAGCGTGGAGTTATAGTTGTGCGGCGACACCGCCACCGCGTGCGGCTGCGCCATCGCGGCGATATCGAGCATCGCGGAAATACCACCACAATTGCAAATATCGGGGTTGATGATATCCGCCGCCCGCGCCGCCAGGGCCTGCATGAAACCCTCTTTGGAATAAATCGCCTCCCCCGTCACGATCGGCACGCCCGGCATGGCGCGGCGGACTTCGGCGACCAGTTCAATGTTATCACACAACGAAGGTTCCTCGTACCAGCCGATATCGAACTCCCGCAGCCGATGGCCGATACGGACGGCGTGCATCGGCGCCAGGCGGCGGTGGCACTCGACCAGCAGTCCGAAGTCTGGCCCCAGGGCCTCCCGCATCTTCTGGACGTAACGGACGACGTGATCCTCGTCCTCCCGATGGATGAAGCTGCGCCAGGGGCCGGGGAACGGGTCCCATTTCAGGGCGGTGTAGCCCATTTCCTTGACCTTGAGGGCGCGTTCGACGTTCTGTTCGATCGATTCCGTGCCGCTCGACCAGCCATTGGCATAGACCTTCACCCGCTCGCGGGAGGCACCGCCCAGCAGGTTATACAGCGGCAGGTTCGCGTGCTTGGCGACGATGTCCCAGGACGCGATTTCAATCGCGCTCCAGGCCGACAGCAGATCCAGCGAGGCGCGGCGCATCGCGAAATCCTCGAACAACACCTGCGCGGTGTGGCGGATGTTGAAGACGCTGCGGCCAATGACGTATTTCGCCATCGCCTGCAGCAGTTTCTCGATGATCTGCTCTTTGCCGGGGGTGACATAGGCCTCCCCCCAGCCGTACAGGCCGGAGTCGGTTTCCACCCGGCAGAACAGCAGGTTTTTGGCCGTGCCCGGGTCGAACAGAAAGGTTTCGATGCGCGCGATTTTCATGACTGTTGCCTCCAGGCGACCTTGACCGGAGCCTACGCCCGGCGCCGCGCGGCCCGCAATATCGCGGCCCGGGAACAGCTGCACCGCCATTCGACCCACAGACAGGATTTCCACCGCCATGCACGGCAACACGCCCATCCGTATCGTATTCGTCGATACCGGCAATACTGGCCGCAGCGTCACCGCGGCGGCGCTGGCGCGAGCCCTGATCACCAGGGACCGCCGCGACGCGCGGGTGAGCTCCCGTGCCGTGACGATCAATCCGGACCATCTTCACCCCGAGGCGCATTTCGTGACCCTGCTCCGCCCACGCGGCATCGATACCTCGGCGCATGTCGCGACCGCGTTCGGGCCCTCTGATGCGCACGAGACCGACCTGATCCTGACCATGACGACGGCGCACAAGGCCTGGGTGTTGGCGCGGTTTCCGGATACGCGGGGTAAAGTCTTCACATTGTCCGACTACGCCACCGGGGTGGCGGCGGACGTGCCCGACGCCTTTGGGGAACCCATGGCGTTCTATGAAGCGGTGCTGCTTCAACTGGACCGACTGGTCGAGATCGCGATCGCGAAAGCCGCGCCCTAACACGTGAGGCAGAACGCGCATCGCAGGATTGTCACGTATCCTCGACCCTGGCATTGGATGCCGGCAAATGCGGTACATCGAACAATTGGCATTTCATGACCTCCACGTCCTATGCCCGAAACGCGACGCCGCCCCCTGCTGTCCTGCTCATCGCCGCCATCCAGCAACTCAGTGTCAGTGCGCCCACGCTGGTCTTCCCGCTGCTGGTCGCCGAAGCGGCCGGCCTCAGTGCCAGCGCGACCGTCACCTTCCTTGACCTGACACTGATCGCCTTTGGGATCGCCTGCCTGCTGCAACCCTGGCAGCGTTTCGGCATTGGCAGCGGCTTTCTGCTGCCGGCCTGCTGCACGGGCGCCTATATCGTGCCGCTGCTGCATGCCGCGCATACAGGGGGCATGGCGAGCGTCGCCGGCATGACCATCGTGGCCGGTCTGACCACGATCGCACTGTCACGCTGCATCCGGCGTTTGCGGCCCTTCTTACCCACCGAAATCATGGGTCTGGTGGTCCTGCTCCTCGGCCTCATGAACGGCTTGCTGGGCTTCCGGGAGATGACGGGCGACAGTGCCGGTGCGGTGGTCCACGGCGCCGATATCACGGCGGCCTTCATCACGCTGATCTGCATCGTCGTCAGCGCGGTCTGGGGCCCGGCCAGATTGCGCGCCGCCGCGGTCATCTTCGCCGTCGGCATCGGCACGCTGACTGACTTCGCCCTGCGCCTGGCCACCGATGTCGCGCTGCCGCATATCGCCCTGGACGGGATACTGCTGCATGGCTGGCCCCTGGCAATGCCGTCATTCGACGCCGCCCTGGCGCCGGGTTTCATGCTGGGCGCGGTCGTCAGCCTGCTGCGGGCCACGGGGGACATCGTGATCTGCCAACGCGCCAATGACCCGAATTGGCGGCGGGTGGATTATGGCACCGTCGTTTCCGGCACCTTCGCGGACGGTATCGCGACCTGCCTGAGCGGGCTTATCGGCGGGATGCCCGTCAATACCGCGTCCGCCGGGGCCGGCCTGGCCGCCGCGACCGGGGTGCTGTCGCGCCGGGTCTGTCAGGTGACGGGTCTGATCTGGATCACGCTGGGGCTGGTTCCCGGCGGCGCCGGGCTGATTCTGGCCGTGCCCAAGGCGGTGCTGGGGACGTCACTGCTCTATTCCGGCGCCTTCCTGGTGGTTTCGGGCATGAACATCATCACCGCACGGGTGCTGGATGCGCGCCGGACCCTCACTGTCGGTGGCGCTTTCGTGGTGGGCCTGTCCCATGATCTCGCCCCCGCGACCTATGCCAGCCTGCCCGGCTTCGCGCAGTTGCTATTGCCCTCCTCCTTGCTGGTCGCGCTGATCGCGGCATTGGTGGTCAATGCGATCTTCCGCATTGGGACCCGGAAAAGCACCGCGATCGTCTGGCATCCGCGGGACGGGGCAGACGCGCTGGCCGACTTCATCACCGAGGCCGGCGGCGTCTGGGGCGCACGGGTCGAGCCTATCCATGCCGCTGACCGGGTGCTGCGCGAGTTCGGTGAAGCCGCCACGGTTTTGGTTGCGGGCGATGCCGGCATCGAGGCCGTCGCCAGTTTCGATGAATTCACCCTGGATATACGCCTGCGCTGGGCCGGCCATGCCTTGCCCTTGGTCCGGCCACTCCGGATGGAAGACGCCGATGAGACCCTGTTCGTCGCGCAGATCGCCGCCGGGCTCATGCAGCACCGCAGCGACCGCATGACCCGGGGCACCGCCCGCGATGGACGGCAGGAGCTATTGTTGCATTTCGACCATTAGAGCGTGATCGTTTGAACTGGAATCATACCAGTCCGTGTTGACATTGACTCACCGGCAGCGCCCTACCGCCGTCATGCCGACGGAGGTCGG
>CAIUPC010000521.1 GCA_903900905.1 uncultured Acetobacteraceae bacterium | reverse complement strand
ATCCGCGGATCGATCGTATTCAGCCACAGCGCGCCCGCGTCCAGGGCGCTGATCGCCGTCATCTCCTGCTTCTTGCCGAGCGTGCGGTCGCGCAGCACCAGATATCCGGGAATGCCAATGCCCGCGATATCAACGACCCCGGACAGCATGGCGTCGTTGATATTGTTGCCGCCATCGACGATCTGCCATTCGACGGCCAAAGACCCGAGGCCGGCAATCGCGGCGTGCTTCTCAATCAGCCCCTGATCGCGCATCACCATCAGCGGCAGGTAGCCGATGGAATAGCCGTGCGAAACCCGCAGCCGCCCGGTTTCGGCGTGCGCGGCGCCATGCCCCAAAACGGCCGCGCTGGAGCCCGTGATAATCGCCTGCCGGCGGGTCAGAAGTGCCATGTCCGGGTTCCTTCGTTCTGTTTTATCGCCGCGTATATTTCACCACCCGTCGCACCCGCCCCCATTCGCCGGGCTGCACCACATACAAATCTTTCCGCGAATCACACCAAATCCCATGCACCGACTTATGGATCGGCGCGCCCCAACGGGCCAGCCGCTCCCCATCCAGCGTCAGGATGCTGACCATGCCGCCATTATGCTCGGGGATGTAAACGACATCCTCATCATCAACATAGAAAAACGCCGGACCAATCAGCTCGGTCGGCCAGATGGTGAGCAAATGGCCGGATTGGTCGAACACCTGCACCCGATCATTCTCCCGGTCCGCCACCAGCACCCGGCCGCGGCGATCGATCCAGACGCCATGCGGCAGGTTGAACTGCCCGGGCCCGGTGCCAGGCTCCCCCCAGGAGAACAGGTGCTGACCGGCGGCATCGAACTTATGCACCCGCGCGTTGCCGTATCCATCGGTCATGAACATCGACCCATCCGGCGCGATGGCGATATCGGTGGGCAGATTGAACGGCCCGCCCGCATGCGTGACCTTGCGAAACGCGCCCGAGGTGAAGTCATCGTCCGGCACGCCGGTGTCGGAGCGGAACCCGCGTGTGCCGATCGTGCGCAGCAGCGTGCCGTCGTTGCTGAACAGCATGAACTGCTGCAGATGCTCGTCCGTCAGCCAGACATTGTCCTGCGCATCGAAGCGGATGGCATGCGGGAATTTGAACAATCCGGCGCCCCAGGAACCCTCGTAGTTCCCGTTCCGGTCAAAGATCACCACCGGATGCGTGGCGGAACGATTGAAGCAGAACACCCGGTCTCGGGAATCCACCGCCACCGCGGCCGGCTTAAAATCGATGCCGTCGGGGACCGAGGCCCAGTTTTCGTTCACGTCATAGGTGTGGCTGCCGCTGCCGACGATCGCGTCCATCGTGCCCTCCTGGCTTTTGTTGGAGAGGACTGTAGCAGGATGGGTGGGGCGGGCCAGTCCGGGGCGGCGCCGTTGGTCCGCGGGGCGGCGGCGTGATACGCTGCCCAGCCTGAGACAACCCGGACGAAAACCATGCCCGCGTTCGACCGAATCACCAGCATCCCGACGGTCCTCAATGGCCAGCCGACCATTCGCGGTATGCGGCTGACGGTGCGGCGGGTGATCGAGGCTCTCGCGATCTGGCCGAACTGGGACGATCTGCGCCGCGAATATCCGGAATTGGAGCCAGAGGATATTCGCCAGGCGCTGACTTTCGCGGCATACAATCTGGATGAAAGTGTGCAGCCGCGCGAAGCCGCGTGAAACTGTTGCTCGATCAGGGGCTACCCAGATCGTCGGCCCGGTGGCTGAACGAGGTTGGATGGGATGCGGTGCATGTGGCCGATATCGGGATGAGCCGGGCGGAGGATCGCGACATTCTCCGCCGCGCTGTGGCGGACGACCGTGTCTGCGTGACGCTCGACGCCGATTTTCACGCTTTGCTCGCGACCGGCGGTGCGTACCGTCCTTCGGTTATTCGGATCCGCGAGGAGGGTCTCGACGGCTTCGCGATCGCGGCGTTGTTGCAAAGCATTTGGCCCGGAATCGGGGCGGCGTTGGAGAATGGCGCGATGGTCACGGTCACCGGTTATCCCGTGACCGGGCCACAGCGGCGGCGGACATCCCCGCCTCAGAGCAACAGCCGATCCAGCGTGTCGGCCGGGGTGGCGCCGGAAGCGAGGCCGACGATTCGGGCACCGCGCAGTTCGATCCCGGCCTTCCGACGCGGCGCAGCGCGGATCGCGGTGTAGGACACCGTCAGGACCAGGGTTTTCTCCACTTCTCGCACCATCCCGAAACGGGCGATGGTGTGATCGCGAACCCAGCGGTCCAGGAGGGCCGCCTCACTATCGCCGGCCTGCACCTTGCCGACGGGGACCAGAGCACCCTCCCGCCAGACTCCGACGGTATAAGCGTTGGGTTCGGCATAAAGCAGGACTGCATTGATGAAATGATCCGGTGTGGCCGCCGGTTCCGCCGCACAGGCGCTGGGAATCGTGGCGAACCAGCCGGTGTAAGGTGGCTCCAGCGCCCTGCAAGCGCGCTCGACTTCCGGCGGGGAAGTACCAAACAGGCCAGCCAGCACGTCCCAAACCACCTCATCCATCACCATCGGCTGGCCACCACGCATGAGGGTCTTGAGCAATGTGACCCGCACCGCCGGTTCGCAGGCATCCAGCCATCCGGCCACCAACCCCGGTACATCGGCTGGCGCAGCATCCTTTAATCCCCCCACGACACCCGCGAGATCAGGCGGCGCGGCGTTGGAGCGGGCAGCAGGCCACATCAGCGCCAGCGTTTCCGTCAGGTCGCCCACGAAGTTCCGCGAGGCCGCCAGCAACACCGGATCGGTCCGCGCCGCGGCCAACCCACGAATCAATCCGATGCCAACCGGGGGAAACAACCGCACCCCGATCAACGCCGCCAGCCCAAATCCCCGCCCGGGATCGGCTTGCGTGGTCAGATAACGGTGCAACACCACACGCCGCGCCGCCGGAGAGGTTGTCGCGGTCAGCCGTTCCAGCAGGGCCGTAAACGCGATCATCGCAGCGTGTCGCCAGCGGCGGACATCGGAGGCACCGGGCCAGAATGACCGCATCGCACAGCAGGCCGCAGAATAATTGCCGTCATGGCGGGCGCAGGCCCGCCACCCATGACTTTACCGTGCTCACCATTGGAAATCGTGGGT
>CAIUPC010000520.1 GCA_903900905.1 uncultured Acetobacteraceae bacterium | reverse complement strand
CCGGCGCCCGCCATGACGGTGTTGGTGCTGATGGGTCGATAATAAAAAGGCGCCCCCTCACCGCCCCGCCGCGGGTCTCGGATAGGCTTTCGCGGTGCCATTTTTCTTGAACGCGTATTGCGCCTGGTCGCAGACCGGCGGAGCAGGCTCACCGGATAACAACCCGGTCGCCTTGATCGTCGCGACCCCATCCGCACCCGCCGCGATGGTGACCACCGAGGCATCGATCTCTCCAAAATCCCCGGGCGTGTTCAGCCGCCAGAACTGATGCCCGGGTTTCGCGCCCTCCAGCGGCAATTGCTCAAAG
Organism: uncultured Acetobacteraceae bacterium; assembly: GCA_903900905.1. GTDB lineage: Bacteria > Pseudomonadota > Alphaproteobacteria > Acetobacterales > Acetobacteraceae > Rhodopila. Next base: position 3,448 of record CAIUPC010000520.1, on the reverse strand, counting down.
CAATAGGCGCTGGTGTCGCCATGGATCAGCAGCGTGGTGCCGGAGAAGGCCGCGGCCAGACCCGGAAGCACGTCGCAATAGGGCTTGAACTCGGTCTGGGCCTTGCAGCGCGCCCAGATATCGGCGGGGTGCTTCGCGTCATCCTCGGGCTTGCCGAAGGGGTCTGCCTGGATGGCGATGACCAGCACGGCGCGATGCTCTGTCTCGGCCTGGGCATAGGCCTCCCGCAGGGCCACCAGATTGCGGCGGTCGCGATCCGCGGCGTCCAGCACCAGGGCCTTGGTCACCTCATCCATGCCGAGATCGGGTTCGGTCTTGCAGGGCTGTTTGGCGAAGGTGTCGCGGCCGTTGCAGGAGCTGACGACATGCACCGCCACAAACGCCGCCACCGGATTGGCGGTGGTCCAGATGGTGTTTTCCAACAACCCGCCGACGGAATGGCGGATGGTCCAGCCGGCGGGGTGGCCCTGGTAGGATGCCAAAGCGGTGTCCGAAAAGAGCACCGAACGCAGATTCGCCAGCCGCTCCAACGGCATCTTCGCGCCGCCGGGCACGCTGGAGCGGATGCAGTCAATCCACTCATTGTCGCCGATGGTGTAGAACACCGGTTTGCCGAATTGCTGCCAGATCCCGAGGTTGCGGGTCACGTCAGCATCGGCGCAGGACGTCTCGGGGCGGCCGAGATCGCCGATATGGATCACGAAATCCACCCCGGCCCGGTCATGGATCGCCGGCCGGATATCCTGATCAAACACCTGCTGATCCGATCGGCCGTCGGTTACCAGGACCGGCTTGCCCTCCATGGAATAAGGGAGGTCGCCATAGATGATGAAGGCCAGGGGGTCGAAGGCTGCGCGTGAGGGCGCGGCGAGGGTCAGGAGTAGTACGATGAACGACGCGATGCGCATGAGCTGATCCTCTCGTCATGCAGACGACGGTCGGCATCCACGCCTATGGGGCGCTACCCGAGTATAGGGCATGGATGCCGACCGCCGTCGGCATGACGGAAAAAACAGTGGTGCGCCCTTCCGAACAAGCCGGCCGGAACGAATTTACGCTGTCACTAACGGGCACTTCCCCTGATCCATCGGCCGGAACGCCTCCGCCGCCGGGACGACCCGCTTGTGGATGTAGTAGTCCCAGGGCTGCTTGGACTGCGCCGGGCCTTTCACCTCGAACAGGTGCATGTCATGGATTTTGCGGCCATCCTTGCGGATCAGGCCCTTGCCGAACAGCGCGTCCTCGGTCGGCATCGCCTTCATTTGGTCGATGACCGCCCGGCCGCTGGCCTTGGCCTTCTCCGGCCCAACCACGGCCACGGCTTTGAGGTAATGCATCACCGCCGAATACTGCGCCGCATGCACCGATCCCGGCATATCGCCCGGATAGTGCTTCATGTAGCGGTGCCCAAAGGCCCGCGTGCCGTCGTTCATGTCCCAGTAGAACGGCTCGGTCAGCACCACGCCCTGCGCGGCCTGTAGGCCCATGCCGTGGATGTCATGCGTCAGCACCAGCATGCCGGCGACTTTCATGCCGCCCTTCATCAGGCCGAATTCCGAGGCCTGCTTGATGCAGTTCACCGTATCGGCGCCGCCATTCGCCAGGCCCAGCACCTTCGCCCCACTCGCTTTGGCCTGGAGGAGATGGGACGAGAAATCGGTCGTGCCCGGGAACGGCGCCAGCGCCTGACCGAGCACCTTGCCATTGGCCGCGAGGACGAAGCTGGCGGCGTCCTTTTGCAACGAATGCCCGAAGGCATAATCCGCGGTGATAAAGAACCAGCTATCGCCGCCTTCCTTCACCGTCGCATCGACCACGCCGTGCGGCATCGACCAGGTGTCATAGGTCCAATGCAGATGGTTGGGGCCGCAGCGGGTGCCGGTGATCTCGGCCGAGGCGCCCCCGGTGAAAATCGCCGCCTTGTCCTTGGTCTTCGCCAGATCGCCAATGGCGAAAGCGGCCGAGGACAAGGGCACGTCGGTCACCAGATCGACCCCGTCATTGTCATACCAGCCCGAGGCAATCGCCAGCGCGATATCCGGCTTCAGCTGCAGATCGGCCTGCACCAGCTCGACCTTGATTCCCTTATGCGCCGCCATGAAATCGTCGATCGCCAGTTGCGCCGCGATGACCGAGCCTTTGCCGGTATTGGCCGCATAAGGCCCCGCCATATCCGTCAACACCCCAATCCGGATCGGCTTTTGTTGCGCGAAGGCCCGGCGGGGCAAGGCGGCGGCGGTAAGGCCCGCCCCAATAAGGGTGCGGCGTCCCAGGTTCAGTGTCATGGCGTTGTCTTCCCTGTCGTTTATCGTTTTGGGTCGTGCGGATCGTTGGCCGGCAGGATGCCGCGTATGTAATCGCGGCTTTTCCAATCCGGCGCGGGTGGAGCGTAACCCGGTTTCGGCATGTAGGGCGAGAGGGTTCCCGTCGCCAGATCATGCACCGAGCGCGGGCAGTTGGAATAAAGCTGGCAGACCACCCGGATCACCAGCTTGGCACCGTGATGGCGGGCCAATGTCTCGGCGTCATCATGCAACGTCGCCTTGCCATTGGCACGCACCCGCAGCGTCTGGCCGTCGAACTTCACGAACAGCAGCCCGACATTGGGGTTGCGGCTGATATTGCCGACCGTGCGATACATCGAATTGCCGTCGTATTCCGGGTATTCGATGGTGCCGGGGCCGACGATTTGCACGAAGCCGGGCATGCCGGATTTCAGGCTGCAATCTGTGTGCTCGCCAAAGGATGTGGCGATGAAGAAATAGGGGGTCTGCTCGATCAGCTCCCGATCCGCATCCCAGAAATCGTAGCGGATACGGTTTTTCTCCAACGCGTCTGCGACCCGGCGGCCGTCGAAACGGTCCTGTAGTTCGCGCATGCCTTCGTGGTAGAAGTCCATTGTCCGTTCCTCATTATCACTGGCGTCGATTGATTGACCGCTGGGTCACGGCGGCAGGAGCGCGTCGACCAATGCCTCGATCTCGGCCGCGATGCCGTCTTCGACGAGGGCGGCGCGGATGGCACGGCGTTTGGCGGTGAAATGATGGGCATCCGCCAGGGAAACGAGGGCAGCCACCGCTTCGGCACGACGGGCCGCGGCGGCAAGGTCGCGGTGCAGGATCTCGCGCTCATCATATTCGGGGATGGGTAGAGTCCAAACCAGATTGTCGAAATCACGCTTGTCGCGCTGACCGTGCGGCTGTAGGTCCGTGATCTTGGCAAGCGCGGCGGCACTGTTGAGGATAGCGATAAGGTAACTAGCTTCCGCTGACGAGCGGACGCTTGCCCAATAGGCCTTGGTGTCAACGATAGCGTCTGCCGCGAGTAATCTGGCGGCGCTCAATCGCGTTCCAGCCTTGTTGTAGAGGACCCTCCGTGCCAATGAAGATGAGACACCCACTCCCCGGTAATTTAGACTTGAGGGCGCGGAAGGATCACCACGCGCATG
>CAIUPC010000519.1 GCA_903900905.1 uncultured Acetobacteraceae bacterium | reverse complement strand
CCGAATCCCGGGAAATCCAACCCGGCCATTTCGTCGCCTGCACGCAGGTTGGCTTGTCATGAAAGTAAACCCGATGTCGTTCCGCTCTGCCCTGCTCTCGATGGCGCTTGGCGCGGCGATGGCGCTTCCCGCCGCCGCGGCCGATACGCCCAAGCGTGGCGGCCTGTTTACTTATATGATCCCGGCCGATTCGCCGCCGACACTCGATGCGCATCGCGAAACGACCTATGCCACCGTGCACGCGACCGCGCCGTTTTATAGCGTGCTGATCCGGATCAATCCGGAGAATCCGTCCTCGCCCGATGATTTCGTCTGCGATCTCTGCACCGAAATGCCCAAGCCCACCGATGACGGCAAGACCTGGACCTTCAAGATCCGCAACGGCGTGAAATTCCACGACGGATCGCCGCTGACGGCCGCGGATGTCGCGAAAAGCTGGCAGGAACTGGTGCGTCCCAGCCCCGGCGTGCTCAGCGCCCGCGCGCCCTATTTCGTGATGATCGACACGGTCGAGGCAACGGACGCCACCACCGTCGTGTTCAAACTGAAATTCGCGACCTCGGCCTTTCTGCCGGCCCTCGGCGATCCCTTCGCCTATATCTATAAGAAGGAAATCCTCGAGCGCGACCCGCATTGGTATGAGCGCAATGTGATGGGCTCCGGCCCGTTCCGCTTCACCGACTTCCAAATCGGCCAATCCATCAGCGGGGTGCGCAATCCCGACTATTACCGGCCGGACCAGCCTTACCTCGACGGCTTCACCGCGATCTTTACGCCGAAGCAGGCGGTGGAGATCGACGCCATCCGGGCGGACCGGGCGGCGACGGAATTCCGCGGCATGCCGCCTTCGGCGCGGGACCAGCTGGTCAAGGAACTCGGCGATAAAATCACCGTGCAGACCGGGGCCTGGAACTGCGTCAACATCATCACGCCGAATCACGGCAAGAAGCCCTTCGATGACGTGCGCGTCCGCCGCGCGCTGGCGCTGGCGATCGACCAGTGGAAAGGCGCGGTTGGGCTATCCAAAATCGCCAATGTCCGCACCGTCGGCGGTGTGGTGTTCCCCGGCTCCCCTCTCGCGGCGACCAAAGAGGAATTGCAGCAGATCGTCGGCTATTGGCCGGATATCGAGAAATCCCGCGCCGAGGCCCGCCGCCTGCTGAAAGAAGCCGGCGCCGAAAACCTGACCTTCGAGTTGATGAACCGCAACGTTGATCAGCCCTACAAATTCATCGCCACCTGGGTCATCGACGAATGGGCCAAGGTCGGCATTAAGGCGACCCAGAAAGTGCTGCCCACCGGCCCGTTCTTCGATGGGCTGCGCACCAATGCTTTCGATGTGACGGTGGATTTCAACTGCCAGGGCCTGGTCAATCCGGCGATGGATGTGGGCAAGTTGCTGCCGCACTCCGTCTACTCGGAAAATTACGGCAATTTCGAGGATCAGAAGGATATCGACCTGTATCAGGCGATGCTGCATGAAACCGATCCGGCGAAGCAGCGTCTGGCGATGCGGGCGTTTGAGACGCATGTCCTGCAGACCGAGGCGCATGCGATCATCATGCCGTGGTGGGAACGGATCCTGCCTTCGCGCACCTACATGAAGGGCTGGAAAATCAGCCCCAGCCATTACGTCAATCAGGATCTGGCCACCGTCTGGCTCGATAAATAGGGAGAACGACGATGCGCCGTCTGCTTCTGGCATCCCTGCTGGCCATGGCCGCCCCTGCCCTCGCCGCTGAGACGCCGAAGCATGGCGGCACATTGACCTATATGATCCCGGCCGATGCGCCGCCCAGCTTCGACGGTCATCGGGAGGCGACGTTTGCGACCATTCATTCCGTGGCGCCGTTTTACAGCGTGCTGCTGCGGATCAATCCGGCGAACCCGTCCTCGGCCAGCGATTACGTCTGCGACCTCTGCACCGCCATCCCAAAGCCAACCGACGACGGCAAAACCTGGACCTTCAAAATCCGCGACGGCGTGAAGTGGCATGACGGCACCGCGCTGACCGCCGCCGATGTCGCCGCCAGTTGGAATTCGATCGTCTTTCCGGCGCCGGGGGTGCTGAGTGCCCGCGCCAGCATCTATTCCATGGTTGAGAGCATTGCCGCGCCTGATGCCGGCACGGTGGTGTTCAAACTCAAATTCGCGACCAGCGCCTTCCTCCCGGCGCTCGGTGACGCCTATGCCTTCATCTACAAGGCTGAGACGCTGGCGAAGGACCCGCATTGGTACGAGCGGAACATCCTCGGCTCTGGCCCGTTCAAATTCACCGGCTATGAGCTGGGTCAGTCGATCAAGGGCGAGCGCAATCCAGACTACTACCATAAAGGCCTGCCCTATCTGGATGGCTTCACCGGCATCTACGCGCCCAAGGAATCCACCCGGGTGGAAGCCATCCGCGGTAACCGGGCGGCTTTGGAATTCCGCGGCCTGCCGCCCTCGGCCGTCGATCAGCTGCTGAAGGCCGGTGGCGATAAGATCACGGTGCAGACCAGCGACTGGAACTGCGTCAACAACCTGACCATCAACCATAAGCGCAAGCCCTTCGACGACGTCCGCGTCCGCCGTGCTCTGGCCCTGGCGATCGACCAATGGAAGGGTGCGCCGCCTTTGTCCAAGGTCACGACCATCAAGACCGTCGGGGGCCTGGTGTTCCCCGGCTCCCCGCTCGCCGCGACCAAGGAAGAACTGCAAAAGATCGCCGGCTTCTGGCCCGACATCGAGAAGTCCCGCGCCGAAGCCCGCCGCCTGCTGAAAGAGGCGGGCGCCGAGGGTCTGACGTTTGAAATGGTCGTGCGCAACGTCGATCAGCCCTACAAATACACCGCCAACTGGGTCATCGACGAATGGTCCAAGATCGGCGTCAAGGTCAGCCAGAAAGTGGTGCCGACCGGCCCGTGGTTTGAGGCGATGCGCGGCGGGACGTTCGATGTGGTGTCGGAATCCGCCTGCCAGAGCAATATCAACCCGCTGCTGGACGTGCAGAAATTCCTGCCCACCAACATCTCCCCGCAGAACTACAATCAATATGAAGATGCGGCGCAGAATGAGATGTACGAAAAGATGCTGCATGAAACCGACCCGGTGAAACAGCGGGCGCTGATGCGGCAGTTCGAAACCTACACCCTCGATACCGCGGCGCATGCGCTGGTGCTGGTCTGGTGGAACCGCATCGTGCCCATGCAGTCCTACGTCAAAGGCTGGAAAATCAGCCCGAGCCATTTCGTGAACCAGGATTTGGGGACCGTCTGGCTGGATCAATAAAACTGGGAGGTCAAAACAATGCGTGCGTGGCTTCTGAAGACCGGCCTTTGCGCCGCGATGGCGTTGGGCGTTGCCTTACCCGCTGAAGCACAGGCGCCCAAGCGCGGCGGCGTTCTGAACTACATGATCGCCGCCGATGGCGGGCCGAGCCTGGATGGCCACAAGGAAACCACCTACGCCGTTCTGCACGCGACGGCCCCGTTCTATTCCACCCTGATCCGGGTCAATCCCGAAAACCCCTCCTCGACCACCGACTTCATCTGCGACCTCTGCACCGAAATGCCGCGGCCAACCGATGGTGGGCTGACGTTCACCTTCAAAATCCGCCGCGGCGTGAAGTTCCATGACGGCTCCCCGCTCGACGCGCATGACGTGGCCGTCAGCTGGCGCCGCATCGTCTTCCCGCCGGAGGGCGTGTCCAGCGCCCGCGAAGCCGCCTATCCGATGGTCGATAAGATCGAGGATGCGGACGACACCACCGTTATCTTCAAGCTGAAATTCCCGACCCTGTCGTTCATGCCGGCTCTGGCCGATCCCTGGGCGTTCATCTATTCGCGGAAGGTCCTGGAGAAGGATCAGCATTTCTACGAGCGTAACATCATGGGCTCCGGCCCGTTCAAGTACGACAGCTACGAAATCGGCCAGGCGATGCACGGGGTGCGCAATCCCGATTATTACCACACGGGCCAGCCCTATCTGGATGGGTTCAACGCCATCTTCGCGCCCAAGCAGCAGACCCGGGTGGACGCGATCCGCGCCGACAGGGCGACGCTGGAATTCCGCGGCATGTCGCCCTCGGCCCGGGATCAGCTGGTGAAGGAACTCGGCGATCAGGTCTCCATCCAGGAAAGCGACTGGAACTGCGGCAACGTGTTCACGCCCAACCATAAGCGCAAGCCCTTCGACGACGTGCGGGTGCGCAAGGCGTTGTTCATGGCGGTCGATCAGTGGAAAGGCGCCGAGGCGCTGCGCAAGATCGCCATCGTGCGCACTGTCGGCGGGCTGGTCTTCCCCGGCTCCCCCTTCGCCGCCACCAAGGAAGAGCTGATCCACTTCCCCGGCTATGCCACCGATATCGAGAAATCCCGCGCCGAGGCCCGCCGCCTGCTGAAAGAAGCCGGTGCCGAGGGGCTGACGGTCGAAATGCTGAACCGCAACGTCGATCAGCCCTACATCATCGTCGGCACCTGGCTCGTCGACGAATTCCGCAAGATCGGTGTGACCGTCAAACAGAACATCGTGCCAACCGGCCCTTGGCTGGATAAGATGCGGGCGGGGGATTTCGATCTGGCGATGGAGGCCAACTGCCAGATGGTGGTGAACCCGATCGCCGATAGCGGCCGCTATCTGCCGCACGACATCTACAAGGAAAACTTCGCCTATCACGACGACCCGAAGCAGGTGGAGATCTACAACAAGATGGTGCGCGAAACCGACCCGGCGAAAGCCCGCGTCCTGATGCGCGCTTACGAGAATCAGGTCATCAATGTCGGGGCGCATCAGCTGCCGACGCTCTGGTTCTATCGGATCCTGCCGATAAGGTCGTATATGAAGGGCTGGAAGATCAGCAACAGCCACTACCTCAACCAAAACCTCGCGAACATCTGGCTCGATCGATAAATGTACCAATACATAATCAAGCGTGTGCTGCTGACGATCCCGACCTTGTTGGGCGCGGCGGCGCTGGTGTTTCTGCTGATGCGGCTGATCCCCGGCGATATCTGCCTGGTGCGGCTGGGAAGCGGCGGCGCGTCCTTTGATCCCAAGGCGCTCGCCGCTTGCCATGCCGAGATCGGCGTCGATCGCCCGGTGATCGTGCAGTTCCTGGAGTTCATCTGGGGCGTGATCCGCTTCGATTTCGGCACCTCGATGTGGTCGGGCAAGCCGGTGAGCACGGAAATTCTCGCCCGCCTGCCGATTTCGATTGAGATCGCGGTGCTGGCGACGACGGTCGCGGTGGCGATCGCGATCCCGCTCGGGACGATTTCGGCACTGAAGCAGAACACCTGGATCGATGTCGCGGTGCGCATTTTCGCGATTGGCGGGATCGCGACCCCGTCGTTCTGGCTGGGGATCGTGTCGGTGCTGCTGGTGCTCGATATCTCCGCCGCGGTGACGGGCACGCCCTGGATGCCGCCGATTGATTATGTGCCGATCTGGAAGGATCCGATTCGTAATTTGTCGATGGCGGTGCTGCCGGCGATTACCGTGGGTTACCGCTATGCCGCTGTCAGCATGCGCATGACCCGTTCAGCGATGCTGGAGGTGATGCGGGAGGATTATGTCCGCACCGCCCGCGCCAAGGGGCTGATCAACAAGCTGATCGTCAACCGGCACGCGTTGAAGAACGCCTTGCTGCCGGTCGTCACGCTGATCGGTATCGAATTCGCCTTTTTGATCGGCGGGCTGGTGGTGACCGAGCAGGTGTTCAACCTCAACGGTGTCGGCCGGCTGTTCGTGCAGGCGGTGCAGAATCAGGACTATACGCTGACGCAGGCGCTGGTGATGCTGACCGTGGCGGTGTTCGTGTTTACCAATCTCGCGGTCGATCTGCTGTATGGCTGGCTCGATCCTCGCATCCATTTCGCCTGAGCGGGGAGACCTTCGATGTCCGCCACACTCGCCGCCGACGCCCCCGATCCTCGCCGCACGTTCTGGCAATCCACGCTGCGGTTCTGCAAGCGCGAGCCGTTGGGCACATTCGGGCTGCTGCTGGTCATTATCATGGCGCTGACCGGCTTTTCCGCCGAATGGCTTGCGCCCTATAACCCGACCGCCAATGATTTCGGCGCGATGACCGAACCGCCGAGCCTGGAGCATCTGCTGGGCACCGACCAGTTCGGCCGCGACCTGATGTCGCGCATTATCTATGGCGCGCGGACGGCCTTGATCGTCGGCCTGACCTCGGCTGTTTTCGGGGGCTTCTCCGGCCTGGTGCTGGGTGTCGCAAGCGCCTATTTCGGCGGCAAGATCGATCTGATCGTGCAGCGGCTGTCGGATATCGTGATGGCGTTCCCGCTTATCATCATGGCACTGGCCGTGGTGGCGATCTTCGGGCCGGGGGTGCAGAACGTGATCCTGGCGATAACCATCCCGTTGATCCCCCGCTGTTCGCGGGTGGTGCGCGCTTCGGCGCTGACGATCCGGTCGATGCCCTATGTGGATGCGGCCCGCGCCTGCGGGTTTGGGCATACGCGGATCATCCTGCGGCATATGGTGCCGAATGTGATGGCCCCATTCCTGATCATGGTGACCTCCTTCGTCGGCCAGGCGATCCTGGCGGAGGCGTCACTGTCCTATCTGGGCCTGGGCGTGCAGGAGCCGGTGCCGGCCTGGGGGCTGATGCTGCAAGGCGGGGCGGAGGAATATGCCTCCACCGCGCCGTGGATCGCGATCTTCCCGGGCGTGGCGATCATGCTGGCGGTGTTGGGGATCAACCTGTTCGGCGACGCGATGCGCGATGCGCTGGATCCGAAATTGCGGGAGCGGTAGGCGGAGACTGGCTCTGGATCAGCCATTCCGAGACGGTTTCGCAGGTATCTGTGAAGGTCAGCGCGCTCGGTTCCAGGCCCATTCCCTGGCAGATGCGCGGAAGATCGCTTTTGAACGCGGCGTAGCGGGTCTCGATCCAGCACCGGGCAGGATTGGGCCGTTTCCGTCCGTCCTGCTAACCGGTGGGCGCCGAGGAACACGCCGAACGCGAATAGCTTGTTGAGCCGCTGCTGACCGACGACGTTCGGTTCTGTGCGGGATGTCGGCCAGGTGCGTGGAAGCAGGGACTGAACTACCCACACATGTGCTCGCGCGCAGCCCGTCCGGTGGGGCCGTAAGAGAGCTATTTTTCTGTAAACGCCCGAGCCCTGGCCGCGCAGTAGGCATCGAAGTCGGGATGTTCCAGCAGCGCTTTAAACCGCAAATTCCCGGCCGCCGAGGCGTGTAACCGATGCAGCATGGCTGTTGCAATTGTCTCAGTGCTTCGTCCAATACGAATTGATCCGTTGGCGTTGGAGGTCACCCCATTAATGGACGCCTTAAATTGTCTCTGATCCGCATCGTCGGGGATTATGTTTTTGACAATGTCGTCAAGTATTCGCCGCCAGGTTTTGGTGGTATCCACAGATGGAAGGGCAGCAATCTGCTCGAACCTCCAACAGTGGAAGGCCATCGTCAGCCTTGCTTTCGACCAATATTCACAGGGAAATGGGTAATGTTCGGGCCCCTTAAGGACTGTACCCCTCGTTGGAATCGATGCGAGTGTACCGGTCGAGCGAGATGACCACATTACATGTCCATCCTGCGATACCGCGAGAATTTGGTTTGGCGGAGCACAATCGATGAATTTTATCGAAGCAGCCTGCCAGGAAACCTCGGCTTTTCCGATGATGTGAAAGAGCGCCTCAAGTGGGTTGGTGAACCTCAGTATTTGCTCAATGACCCATGGGCGAGGGAGCAAAAGTTCTGAGGCAAATCGGTTCGCCTCACCTTCCAAAGTGAAATATGAACCATCCTGCCCATCAGAAACGTCAATCTCATCGATAATACTGCCTAAATGCCAGGGAATCAGGATGTGGCCGAGTTCGTGGGCAAGCGTGAAACGTTTACGGGTAAGAGGCGCTCGCTGACTTACTAATACCTGTGGTTTTTTCCCGATTGCCTTAACGTCCAGACACAAGCCATCGATGGCCACGGGAAAATTTACGTACTCGACGAGCGCGTATTCCCTTAATAAATTTTCGATGTCGATTGGGGGGACAAGATGCCGGCGCTGGACAAGGCGCTGAGCCAGCGCAATTTCAGGGTTCATATCGCTGATGATTCTCGATCTCTCAACAATTAGCCGCGCCTCTGTTCCAGCCATGCCTCAAGTTGCTTAACGATTTTTGAGTCTTCGGCACGTGCTGCTAGCCGCATAAGTTGCAGATTGTCATTTGCAATCACATCGAGTGGTTTGGATAGCTTTCTCGCGGCGACGATCAGGGCTAAACTATCTGGTGACGACAGCCAGAGGGCGTATTCATCAGGGTTCATGCCGAGGTAATTGTGCAAAAGCTGCCGATGAGGATTGGCATGCCATTCATCGACATAGTCGTCGATTTCATCCAGCATGACAGCCCCTGCGAGAGCAAGCGAAACAAAGTTTGGTTGCTTAGACATCAATCGATCTCCCAGGAACTGCTTCCTTTTTCCATTCACCGGTCTCTGCGTGCCGCACCCCCAAATGTTTTCCCCGACCATTAAAGACTTCAACCTCGCCGTGGAGATCATCCCAGGTGTACAGACGCTTGCCGCCGTCGCTCCGCCACCGCTGCGCCCCATGTACATATCCAAGATAATCGAATTCATCTAATATACAAGGACGTGGACGAGGCGGCATCCGCGCACATAACGTTGCGACGTTCGAGTCGTCAAGGTCCTTCGGTCAGAGCTTACTGGGTTCTCTAGGATGACAGTTTTGCACCAAAAATCTTGATCCTGGGCTTATCCCGGGGACGATAGCATTGATGGTTCTCTCGGCCAGCTCGGAATCCGTATGCAAAAACCTTGTGGAACCAGCGTCCCATCTTGCCCATCAACCTGGGGCAGAATAGTCGGCCTCCCCTACCGCTCCGCCGCCTGTGCCCCGCCCTGCCCGAACCAGCCCGACACCGTCGCGCCAAGGTGCCGCTGCCGACCGGTGTCGATGTCGACGGTCGCGGTCATGCCGGCGCGCAGCACCTTCTCCCCGTCATGCGGCTCCAGGCGCAGCTTCACCGGCAGGCGCTGCACCACTTTCACCCAATTGCCCGAGGCATTCTGCGGCGGCAGGATCGCAAACTCCGACCCAGCCGCCGGGCTGATGCTGGCGATCACGGCATCCCAAGGCTCATCGGGGTAAATATCCAGCACCACCCGCGCCTTCTGCCCCACGGCGATATGGGTGAGGTCGGTTTCCTTGAGGTTCGCCTCCACCCAGGGCCGGGTCGCGGCGACGATCACGAAGAGCGGGGTCGCGGCTTTTACCTGCTCGCCCAACTGCACCTTCACGTTGACCGCGACGCCGTCCAGCGGCGCGGCCAGCGTCGTATGGCTGAGGTCCAGCGCGGCCCGGTCACGATCCGCCAGCTTATCACGCACGGTGGGATGGTCGTCGGTCGCGATGTCCGGATTGCCACCCAGCGCGGCCAGCACCCGCTCCAGCCGTTTGCGCACCACGTTCAGGCGATCACGGGCGACGGCGGCGTCGTTTTGGGCGGTTTCGAGGACGGAGGTCGCGACGACCCCGTGCTGCGCCAGGGCCAATTGCCGCGCCAACTGACGCTCCAGATGCGCCGCCTGATTCTCCACCTCACCGAGTTGGCTTTTGGTCTCCAGATAGGTGGCGCGGGCGGTTTCAACCGTGGTGCGGGCGATGTCGAGTTCGGCGGATGTCTTGGCCAGCGCCAACCGGTTGGGCTCCGGGTCGATGCGCACCAGCGTCGCGCCGGCGGTGACGGACGCATGATCACGGACCGCGACCTCAAT
>CAIUPC010000518.1 GCA_903900905.1 uncultured Acetobacteraceae bacterium | reverse complement strand
GGCAATCGTCGAGCTCGACCTCGAAGACATCGCCTCCATCCAATTGCCAAAGGGGTTCGGACGCGATTGATCCACCAACGCGGAAGCCCAAACGATAATAAAATCCGATTTCAGGGTTGACCGATAACACGGGAGATGACGTTTTTGGGAGCCCAAGCCCGTCCAGCCAAAAGTGCGCGGCCCAATGCGATTGGCGAAGCTGCTATCGGCCACCGTCATATGGCAGATAGCGTCTCCCTCTATATATAGAGTGGCATGTCGATCACCCCGCCCCACCTGACCCCGCAACAGTCTGGACCGCCGCGCCGGGAGGCGCCGGTGGTGGCCGTTTGGCTGTTCATGGTCGCGGGCATGATTTTGATCATGATCGCGCTCGGGGGCGCGACCCGCCTGACCGGATCGGGCCTGTCGATCATGGAATGGGCGCCGTTGATGGGCGCGCTGCCGCCATGGAGCGAGGCCGAATGGCAGAGACTCTTCGGTCTTTACCAGAAGATCCCCCAATATGAGCTGGTCAACCACGGTTTCGGCCTGGACGGCTTTAAGCAGATTTTCTGGCTCGAATGGGCGCACCGGCTTTGGGGGCGGCTGATTGGCCTGGCTTTCGCCGTCCCGCTGGTCTGGTTTTGGGCCACCGGGCGCATCTCCCGCGCCTTGAGGCCGCGTCTGGCCGTGCTGTTTCTGCTTGGCGGTCTGCAAGGCGGTGTTGGCTGGTTCATGGTCGCATCCGGTTTCTTGCCGGACCGCACCAGCGTTTCGCCCTATCGCCTGGTCATCCACCTCACGCTCGCGCTTGTTCTGTACAGCGCGATTGTCTGGACCGGGCTGATGGTGCTGCATCCTTGGCGGGACAAGGGGCGGAAACGGTCCGCATTGGACCATCTGGCCCTGATCTCGGCGGTTCTCGTCGGCCTGACCATCGTGGCCGGGGGTTTTGTCGCCGGGCTGCATGCCGGGCTCGATTACAACACCTTCCCCTTGATGGACGGGGCGTTGGTCCCCGCCGGCTACGCGGATTTGCACCCTTTCGTGCAGAACCTCGCGGAGAATGTGGCGGCGGTGCAATTCAACCACCGCCTGCTCGCGACCCTGACCTTGGTCTGCGTCACGACAACCGTCGCGGTTGGCTGGCGCGGGCCATGCGGCACCGCGCTGAGCCGGGCCCTGATCGCGGCCGGGTGCGCGGTGGCCCTGCAATATGCGCTGGGCATCGCGACCCTCCTTCTGGTGGTGCCGATCGGCCTGGCGACGTTGCATCAGGCGGGGGCGGTCGTGCTGCTGACCACGCAACTCCTGTTGCTGCACGTGTTACGCCGTGCGGCCTGTGGTCAAATGCGGCAGGACGCCCCATGTTCCATCCATTGACCCCGCCCAAAGGATCCCCGCCATGACTGCGCTTGCTGTCACCGATGCCCTGTTCTTCGAACGAGCCGATGCCGCCCTGGATCGCGATACGGCTGCGCAGCTGGTTGATAATGCGCTCGCCGGCAGCGACGACGGCGAGTTGTTTCTGGAATACCGGGAAAGCGAGTTCATCAGCCTCGACGACGGCACGATTCGCAGCGCCAGCTTCGACACCTCCTACGGCTTCGGACTGCGGGCCGTATCCGGCGAAGCAACCGGCTATGCCCATGCCGGCGAAGTGTCCGAGGCCGCCTTGCGCCGCGCCGCCACCAGCGTGTCAGCGGTCGCCTCCGGGCGGGAGGGCACGCTGTCCGAACCGCCGCGCGCCACCAATTCCCGGCTCTATTCGGACGCCAACCCTTTGTCCGCCATGGATTTCTCCGCCCGCACCGGCCTGCTGGGGGAGATCGATGCCTATGCCCGCGGCAAAGACAGCCGCGTGGTGCAGGTCATGGCCTCCATCGCCGGCGAATGGCAGGCGGTCCAGATCATGCGCGCCGGTGGCGATCGCATCGCCGATTTGCGCCCGCTGGTGCGTCTGAACGTGTCCGTGGTCGTGGAACGCGATGGCAGGCGGGAGACGGGCAGCTACGGCTCCGGCGGCCGATTCTCGTATGATACCGTAACCAGCGAAGCCGCCTGGCGCGCCGCGGTCGATGAGGCTCTGCGGCAGGCGCTGGTCAATCTGGAAAGCCGCCCCGCCCCGGCGGGGGAGATGGAAGTCGTGCTGGGCTCCGGTTGGCCTGGCATCCTCCTGCATGAAGCGATTGGCCACGGGCTGGAGGGCGATTTCAACCGCAAAAAGACCTCGGCCTTTGCCGGATTGCTCGGTCAATCCGTGGCCAGCCGTGGGGTCACCGTCATCGACGACGGCACCTTGCAGAATCGCCGCGGTAGTCTGACGGTCGACGATGAAGGCACGCCAACAAACCGGACCGTCCTGATCGAGGACGGAATCCTGGTGGGCTATCTGCAGGATCGGCTGAACGCGCGGTTGATGGGAATGGCGGCGACAGGCAATGGCCGCCGTGAATCCTACGCCCACGCGCCCATGCCGCGCATGACCAACACCGTCATGCTGGGGGGCGAACATCATCCGGAAGAGATGATCCGTTCAGTCAAACGCGGCCTCTACGCCGTCAATTTCGGTGGCGGTCAGGTCGATATCACCTCCGGCAAATTCGTCTTCTCCGCCAGTGAGGCCTATTTGATCGAAGACGGTAAAGTCACCGCCCCCGTAAAAGGCGCAACCTTGATCGGCAACGGGCCGGATGCGCTGACGAAAGTGACCATGATCGGGAACGATATGGCACTCGACCCCGGCATCGGAACCTGTGGCAAAAGCGGCCAGGGCGTCCCCGTCGGCGTCGGACAGCCGACAATCAAATTGGCCGGATTAACGGTCGGTGGGACGTCTGCTTAATCGCCGTCGGCAATCAAATTTGATAAGCCGAAAGAAATACGAGATTATCATGTTGATAGTCTCGATATAATCAAAATAAAATGCTGATTTTACACAATCAGGAGACTCGCTCCCGCCGTGCGGGACCAAGTCTCCTGATTTGTGCGCCGCGTGTATTTCGCGTGTGATCCCTTGCCACATTCACTGCGTTCTCACGAAGGCAAGAAAAATGACGGGCGCGCGTCGATTTGACGGCGGGATAACGTTAAAAAAACGATAAAAAATCCTTAACGTGGAAAATTGGGCTCGATCAAGGCGGTTGAGGGTTTCGTGCCCACCGACTGCCACTGAGCACCGTTTCCATCGATAGGGGTTCCAGCCATGTCCGACCGTCGCATCTTCGCCGTGCCGTCCCTCATCGCCGATGCTGGCAAAGTCCGTCTCGGCGCTTTCGCCCCGACGCTTGCGACTGCTGACGCTGGCAAGGTCCGCCTCGGTGCTTTCGCCCCGACGCTGGCGACTGCTGACGCTGGCAAAGTCCGCCTCGGCGCCTTCGCTCCGACGCTGGCGACGGTTGACGCTGGCAAAGTCCGCCTGGGCGCTTTCGCCCCGACGCTGGCGACTGCCGATGCTGGCAAAGTCCGCTTGGGCGCTTTCGCCCCGACGCTGGCGACGGCCGATGCTGGCAAAGTCCGCCTCGGCGCCTTCGCCCCGACGCTGACGACTGCTGACGCTGGCAAGGTCCGCCTCGGTGCTTTCGCCCCGACGCTGGCGACCGCTGACGCTGGCAAGGTCCGCCTGGGCGCTTTCGCCGCGACGCTTGCGACTGCTGATGCTGGCAAGGTCCGCCTCGGCGCTTTCGCCCCGACGCTGGCGACGGCTGACGCCGGCAAGGTCCGCCTGGGCGCTTTCGCCCCGACGCTGGCGACGGCCGATGCTGGCAAAGTCCGCCTCGG
>CAIUPC010000517.1 GCA_903900905.1 uncultured Acetobacteraceae bacterium | reverse complement strand
GGAGGCGCAGATCAGGCGTGGCTGGTGCATGCTGCGGTGTTAGCGGAACGGGAGTCCCGCGCCAAGCAGTAAGCGCCAGGGTGATCACTTATGGCGGATTTGTGTCAAAAACCGTCAGTCTCGGGCTTGTTCCGAGGGATGACGGAGCCTGCGCGTGTGCCCCTCCGGATACCATATGGGAATCCCCCGGGGTCATTGGCCCTGCCGCCTTTCGCGATGAGGGGCATGCGGCTAGTTTGCCGCCATTCATCATCCAATCCAGGAGAACGCGCGATGACCGATCGGCCTTACAACCAAGCTGACCTCGATGTGCTGGCGCAGTGGGATACGCCGACGATCTGCAATGGGCTGGAAATCACCAATCCCGAGCGCCGGTCCTTTGGCTATACGACCGAGCCGATGGTCTGCATCGACCCGAAGGCAAAGCCGATCGTGGGCGTGGCCCGGGTGGGGATGATCCGCTCGACGGAGCCGCCGCGGGGCAAGGTGACGGATCGCGCCGACTGGTATGACTATGTCGCGCGGGTCGATTTCCCGACCATCGCTGTGTTGCAGGACATCGACGGCCGTATGGGATATGGCGCCTATTGGGGCGAAGTGCAGTCGACGATCCATAAGGCGCTCGGCTCTATCGGCTGCGTGACCAATGGGTCGTTCCGCGACCTCGACGCGTGGGCGCCGGGCTATCAGATGATCGGTGGCCGGGTCGGTCCGAGCCATGCGCATGTTCACATGGTCGATTTCGGCAAGCCGGTGAATATTTTCGGGATGCAGGCCGGTCATGACGACGTGATCCACGCCGATTTCCACGGCGCGGTGGTGATCCCGGCTGATTCGGTGCGCAAGCTGCCGGCGGCGATTGACCTCATCTCCCGCCGGGAGAAGGTGATCCTGGATGTCTGCCGCGCGACGGACTTCACCCCGGCCAAGCTGCGGGAAGCGTTGAAGCGGTCTGGCGAGATTCACTGAGCGGCGCGCGGGATTAACACCAATCCGTAAAATGAATGACGTACCGGCCACCGTTACCCGTCATGCCGACGCAGGTCGGCACCCACGCCTTTCTCCTGTTTAACGCTGCAAAGTCGTGGATGCCGACCTCCGTCGGCATGACGGCGTTGGGGCGCCGCCAGTGAGTCAATGTCAACACGGGCTGCTACAACACCGTCGTTTGGCGTTGAACGCTGCCCTCTCGCCGTCAGGCCGACCTCCGTCGGCATGACGGCGAGAGGGTGCCGGTGCCTTAATGGGGTCTTTGCTCCTGGGATTCGGCTAAGTACAGAGGGTGTCTCCGTCTCCCGGCCCTTTCCCTCGCTGAAGGGGACCGGGAGACTGGGATGGCACCGGGCCTCTATCAAGCAAGCTGCGCGGCAGCCACCACCCGGTCAACGAACGCCCCCGCACTCCCCAGATAATTCCGCGGATCGATCAGCGTCTCGATGGCCGCGCGATCCAGGTGGGACACCACCGCGGGATCCCGCTCCAGCGCGTCTGCCAATGAAATCCGTTCGGCCAAGGCGACATCGCAGGCGTGTTTCACCACGTGATGCGCTTCCAGCCGACCTAGCATTGGCGCGAGGCCCATCATCACGGCCTCGGACACGATCAGGCCACGGGTGATGTCGAGGTTCGCGCGCATCCGCGCCGCGTCGACGACCATCCCCTCGGCGATCACCCGCGCGTGCTTCAGCGCCCCATGCGTCAGCACGAAGCATTGCGGCAGGGCCAGGGCCTCTCCCTGCCAGGGGCCGGTGGCGCGCTCATGATCCTGCGCCATGGCGCCGAGCATGACCGGCACCAGCGCCTGCACGGTGCGCGTCGCCGCCAGAATATACTCCGCCGCGATCGGGTTGCGTTTCTGCGGCATGGTGGAGGACGCACCGCGCCCGGCGATATAGGGTTCGGTGACCTCCGCGACTTCGGTCTGCGCCAGCAGCGTGATGTCGGTCGCGATTTTCGCCAGGCTGCCGCAGACGACGCCGAGAAAAGCGACCGTCTCCGCGAGCGCGTCGCGGCAGACATGCCAGGGCGCGGCGGGCGCGGTCAGGCCGAGTTCGGCGGCCAGACCCTCCATGACCGCGATTCCCTGATCGCCGAGGCTCGCCAAAGTGCCGGCGGCGCCGCCGAACTCCACTTGTTCGACCCGCGGGCGGAGCTGCGCCAGGCGGGGCAGGTGATGCAGGAACGGCTGCGCCCAAATGGCACATTTCAGGCCGAACGTCGTTGGCAGCGCCTGCTGTAGGTGGGTGCGCCCGGCCATGACCGTGTCGCGATGGGTCTGGGCCTGTTGGACAAGGGCGCGCAGGATCGCGCGCAGCTCGGTTTCGATCAGGTCCAGGCCTTCGCGCACCTGCAGCACGGTGGCGCTGTCCATGATGTCCTGGGTCGTGGCGCCCCAATGGCTCCAGGCGCCCGCCTCTCCGGCGGCTTCGGACAGGCCGGTGACCACGCCGATAACGGGGTATCCGACATTGGCGGCGCTGGCGGCCAGGGCTTCGGTGCTGAGATTTTCTATCCGGGCGGCGGCGATGATGGCTTCCGCCGCCTCGGCCGGAATAATGCCGAGCCGGGCCTGCACCCGGGCAAGGGCCGCTTCGACATCGAGCATGCGTTGGAAGTAGGCGGTCTCGGAGAAGACGGCGCGCATGGCGTCCGTGCCGTAGAGCGTCCCGAGAATCGGGCCATCAGCGGGGTTTACAGGCATGGAGGCTTCCTTGTTGCGCCGTTCGTGCGGGGAAGCGAGCATTAGGTCAGGCGGCGCGGGATGCCAACTCGATCCTGTCGATCGACGATCATCGGCATGACGCTATCATCAGCGGCGGCAGAGGTCTCGCATATGGCGGAAGTACGCCAAAAACCGTCATCCTCGGGCTTGTCCCGAGGATCGCCAACCGCACAGAAATAGATATTTAGCCAATCAAATCAACACTATTGCCGCAGGGGCTCCTCGGGACAAGCCCGAGGATGACGGGATCGACGCGCGTGCTAACCACTCTCGATGCCATATGCGATCACCCTGGTCAGCGGCGGCCTGTCACTGGTTTGGGCACACGGTATTACGGTTATTTCGAGTACGGCGGCGCGTGCAGGCTGGCGTCGAAGCCGAACGGCAGCCGACCCGTCGGTTTGATCATATCGTAGGGCGCGCGCGCCAGAAATTGGCCCGATCCAGGCTGGGCCAGCACTTTGCCATCCTGCATCGCGACCGCGCCCCGGCGGATGGTCGCGACCGGCCAGCCCGTTACCTCCATCCCTTCGTACGGCGTGTAGTCGATCGTGTGTTGCATCAAAGCATTCGTGATCGTCACCTGCTTCTTCGGATCCCACAGCACCAGATCGGCGTCGGCACCCGGCGCGATCCGGCCCTTCCGCGGCGAGAGGCCAAAAAGCTTCGCCGGATTGGCCGAGGTGAGACGCACGAACTGGCACAAATCGATCCGGCCCTTGCCCACGCCTTCGCTGAACAGCAGCGGCAAACGCGATCCAAGCCCGGGGATGCCGTTCGGAATATCGCTGAACGGCGCGTTGGTGCCATGCACCCGTTTGCCAACGGGGGACATATAGCCCCAGCCACTATGATCCGATGAAATAACGTCCAGCGTGCCCATCCGCACCATGTCCCAAAGCCCGGCACTGGCCTGCGCGTCGCGCGGGGAGGGGGAGCACATGAATTTCGCACCCTCAAAGCCCGGACGATCCATATCCTTGGCCGAGAGCACGAAATATTGCGGGCAGGTCTCGCCCCAGACCTTCAGCCCGCGGGCTTGCGCCTGGGCGATTTCGGCGGCGACCTCGGGGCAGGAGACATGGAAAATCTGGATCGGTGTATCAACCAGCTCCGCCAGGGCGATGGCGCGATGCGTCGCCTCCCGCTCGATCATCGGCGGGCGTGACCAGGCATGATATTTGGGCTCAACATGGCCGGCGGCCAGCAGCGCGGCGGTGCGCCAGTTGATCGCTTCGTAGTTCTCACAATGTACCGTTACGAGTAATCCATGATGCCGGGCGGCGGCGAGCACACGGAGGAAATCGCGATCGCTGATATGGGCGTCTTCGTAGGTCAGGAAGACTTTCAGGCTGCGTATGCCCGATGCCACGGCTTCCGGGATTTCGTTTAAAATCACCTCGTCCGATGCATCGGAAATAATTTGGTGGAAGGAATAATCAACCATCGCCTGGCTGGCGCGACGCCGGTATTCGGCCAGCGGCTTCAGAATTCCGCCGCCTTTGAACTGCGTGGAAAATGTAATAACGCTGGTCGTGCCGCCGGCCAGGGCGGAGGTGCTGCCGGAAATCCAGGTTTCCTCGTCGGCGCCGCCGGCTTCTTTTAATTGTTCGATATGGCAATGGGAATCGACGCCGCCCGGCATGACCAGCAGGCCATCGGCCTCGACGCGGCGTTCGCCTTTCAGGTCAAGCCCGACGGCGACGATACGCTCGCCCACAATGCCGACATCCGCGCGGAAAACGTCGGACGCGGTGACGACGGTTCCCCCGGCGACGACCAGTTCGTAATCGGACATGTCTTTGTTTCCTTCCAACCAGCGTTATCGGCGGCTATGGCGCAACCGCGACCATGGACCGCGCCGCGGCACCATGGCGCCGCAGGAGTGCGCCCAGGTCCAAACCCGGTATAGCACCATCCACCACCACCCAGCGTCCACCGACCATAACCCTATCGGCGCGATGTGCTCCGCACAAAATCAGCGCCGCGATGGGGTCCTCGGCGCCCGAGAACCGGAGGTCGTCCAGGCGGAACATCGCCATATCAGCCGGGTTGCCCACAGCGATAGCGCCCAGTTCCGGCCGGCCGATGCAGGCGGCCGAACCGGTGGTGGCCCAGCGGAAGGCGTCGAGATGGCTGACACGGTCGACCCCATACCGTCCGCGTTGCAGCAGGAACGCGGCCCGGACCTCCTGAATCAAATTGGACGCATTGTTGGACGCCGAACCATCGACCCCGAGGCCGATGCGCACCCCGGCGTCTTCCATGTCGCAGACGGGGCAATGGCCGGAATAGAGGATCTGATTGCTGCAAGGGCAGTGGGTCACGGCGGTGCCGGCGCGCGCCAGGCGGGAAAACTCGGCGGCGTTGAAATGCACACCATGCGCCAGCCAGGTCCGGTTGGTCAGCCAGCCGCAGTCTTCCAGATAGTCCAGCGGCCGGTAGCCGAGGGTCTCCTGGCAGAAGCGGTTCTCATCCTCGGTTTCCGCGAGATGCGTATGCAGGCGCACGCCGGTGCGCTCGGCCAGGGCGGCGCTCGACCGCATCAGTGACGCGGTCACGCTGAACGGGGAGCAGGGGGCCAGC
>CAIUPC010000516.1 GCA_903900905.1 uncultured Acetobacteraceae bacterium | reverse complement strand
TTACGGGCGTTGCCTTATCGGCCTGCCCCACCGCTACCGCCTCCCCGTCGGTACCCGGTTGAACGGCATCCCCTTATCCGCGCGGATATCCGCCGGCAGGCCCAGCACCCGTTCGGCGATGATATTGCGCAGAATCTCGTCCGAACCGCCGGCGATGCGCAGGCTCGGCGACGTCATCAGCGCCGACTGGAACATGGCATAGGCCTCGACCAGATCGTCATCGACGACCAGCCCGGCCTCCCCCATCAGATCCAGTCCGAAGCTGGCGATTTCCTGCTGCTTGGCGGCATTGACCAGCTTGGCGATGGAATTCTCCGGTCCCGGCGTTTCGCCGCGCGACAGTGCCGTCATGATCCGGAAGCGGGTGTATTTCAGGCCCTGGGAGCGGGCGAACCAATCGGCGATCTTCTCCCGCACCGCCGCGTTGCGGATCGCCGGTTCGCCGTCCAGCACCACCGTGCGGCTGAGGGCCACGATGTCGTCGACCTCCGGCCGGGGGACTTCGCCCACCGCCAGACGTTCATTCATCAGCGTGGTCAGCGAGACTTTCCAGCCCTGCCCGACCCCACCGAGGCGTTGCGCATCCGGCACCCGCACATCGGTGAAAAACACCTCGTTGAAATGCCGCGCCCCCGACATCTGATGGATGGGGCGGATATCGATCCCCGGTGATTTCATATCGAGGAAGAAGAACGTCAGCCCCTCATGCTTGGGCACGTTGGGATCGGTGCGCACCACGATGATACCGAAATCGGACAGATGCGCGCCGGAGGTCCAGATTTTCTGGCCGTTGATGATCCAGTCGTCGCCATCCCGTTCCGCCCGCGTGCGCAAGGCCGCGAGGTCGGAGCCGCCGGCCGGCTCGCTGAACAGCTGGCACCACACTTCCTCCCCGCGCAAAGCGGGGCCGACGTAACGATCGAGCTGTTCCGGCTTCGCATAGGCCATCATGGTCGGGATGCACATGCCCAGGCCGATTTCGAAGACGCCGCGGGGGACGGAGAAATCCTCCTCCTCCTGATTATAAATCACCTGCAGGATGGGTGAGGCTTCCCGGCCGCCGAACTTCTTGGGCCAGGTCAGGCCCGCCATGCCGGCGGCGGCTTTCTTCGCCTGCCAGTCCTTGCACCGCGCCACACCGGCGGCGTCCAGGCCGCTGGCGCGCAAGGTGGGGCGGGCGCCGGCTTTGAGTTCGGCATTGGCGGACAGGAAGGCCCGCGCCTCGGCACGAAATACGGCTTCTTCCGGGGTATCGTTGAAGTCCATCGGTGCCTCCCTCAGGCCGCGTTACGGGTTTCGAGCAGATCGACCAGCCGGTTCTTCCAGAACGGCATTCCACCCAGCGTCAGCGCCAGATTTTTGGATCGCCGGTAGAACAGGTGGCAATCCACCGCCCAGGTGAAGCCAACGCCACCATGGGTCTGGATGTTTTCTTTCGCCCCGAGATGGAACGCCTCGGTCGCGGAGACACGGGCAGTGGCAGCGGCCAGAGGCAGTTCCGCGGCGTTTGCGGACAACGCCCAGGCGCCGTACCAGGCGTTGGAGCGCGCCAGTTCCAGCGCCACATACATATCCGCCAGCTTGTGCTTGATCGCCTGGAACGATCCGATCGGGCGGCCGAAGGCGTAACGGTCCATCGCATAGGCCCGCGCCATTTGCAGCGACGCATCGGCGCCGCCCACCTGTTCGAACGCGATCAGAATGGCGGCGCGGTCGAGCACGGTCTGCACCAGCGCCCAGCCGCTGTCGCTGCCCAGCCGTTCCGCCTTCACCCCATCGAGGTCCAGCCGCGCGTGATCGCGGGAGGGATCGAGGGTTGTCAGCGTCCGCCGCGTCGTGCCTTCGAGTTCCACCAGATAGAGCGCGATCGCCCCGGCCTCATCCCGCGCCGCGACCACGGCGATGTCGGCGATGCCGCCATCCGCGACCGGAAATTTGGCACCGCTGAGGCGGCCTCCAGCGGCGTGGGCGCGGATTGTGCGGGGATCGGGATTGCCGGTGCCCTCCGCCAGCGCCCAGCAGCCGATGACGGAGCCATCGGCCAGGCGCGGCAGCCAGGCCTTCTTCTGCGCCTCGGTTCCCGCCAACAGGATGGCTTCGGCGGCGAGGTACGCCGTCGAGGAGAACGGCACGGGTGCCACCGCGCGGCCGATTTCCTCGGCCAGCACGCAGAGACCTTCGTAGCCGAGGCCGGCGCCGCCGTATTCCTCCGGGATCGCCGCGCCGATCCACCCCCTGTCCGCGATGGCGCGCCAGAGGTCGGCGGAGAAGGTTTCCTGTCCGTCCAATGAGCGCCGGACCACCGCCGGCGTGCATTGTTCCGACAGAAACCGTCGCGCCTGATCCCGGAGTTGCTTCAGGTCGTCGGAGAAATCGAAGTTCATGGCCGTGTCCTCGCGCTTTCAGCCGTTATGCCCGGGAAGCCCGCGCGGGAACAGGTTGGCCGCCATCTGGCCCCCGTCCACATCCAGGGTCGTGCCGTTGACGTAGCTGGCGAGGTCGGAGACCAGGAACAGAGCCGCCTTGCCGATTTCATCCGTGGTGCCGCGGCGGCGGGCGGGGAGGAGGCTGGCGGCGTAACCTTCGGCCCGCTGCGGCGTGTCGAACAGGCGCGGGGTGACGATATGGCCGGGGGCGATCGCGTTGACCCGGATGTTATGCGGCGCCCATTCGACCGCCATGGTCTGCACCAGAGAGATCAGCCCGGCTTTGGCGGCGCCATAGGCCCCGCGCATGGGGCTGGCGCGCTGGCCATCGACCGAGGCTATGCCGACGATCCGCCCCTTGGTGCCGCGCGCGATCATGGATTTGGCGGCGGCCTGACAGATCAGGAAGAAGTAGCGCAGGTTGAGATGCATCTGCTGGTCCCAGACCTCGGCCGAGGTGTCCAGCAGGCTGCCCCAGGCGGCGGCGCCGACGATGCAGACCATGGCGTCGATGCCCACGAGCTTGGCGTCGGCTTCGGCGATGATGCGGGGGATCTGCGCGTCGTCCAGCACGTCGCCGGTGATGGCGATGCCGCGGCGGCCGAGGCCGGAGACCATCGAAGCCACCGCTTCGGCGCGTTCGGGGACGATATCGACGAGCGCCACGTCGGCGCCGGCGCGGGCGACGAAGCGGGCGGTGGCCTCGCCCATGCCCTGGCCGCCGCCGATGATCAGGACTTTGCGGCCGGCCAGGCCGAAGAGAGACGCGTCCTCAGACATGGAGATTCCTCCTGTTGGTTAGGGTGGGGGGTGTCATCTGGCAAACGCTGCGGCAACCGCCATCAGGCGGCCACAATACGGTTATCCGACGAAAGGGAAGCACCGGCTCCGCCCGAGGTCACGCTGACA
>CAIUPC010000515.1 GCA_903900905.1 uncultured Acetobacteraceae bacterium | reverse complement strand
GGCGTAGGGGAACCATTCTCCCCCTCCCCTCGCGGGAGGGGGTGGGGGGGAGGGGTAAAATGGCACGGTTCCCGGGGGGATCACCCCTCCCCCCGGCCCCCTCCCGCGAGGGGAGGGGGAGAGTTGGAAAGTCCTGCCTCTTACTCCGCCGCTTTCAGGGTCACGTTCTTGAACGCCGGCATCACTTCCTTGGCGAAGCGGTCCAGCTGCTCCAGCGCGACCGCCAGCGGCGTGCCGAGCGGCAGGCTGCAGCTGATGCGGTCCAGGCCGGGGTAGCGCTTCTCGATCGCCTTCAGCTGCTCGGTGATGTCAGCCGCCGTGCCGGCCAGGAAGCCGCCCGCCGCCACCGCATCCTCGATCCGCGGCAGCTTGGTCACCGCGGCCAAAGCCGGGTTACGCATCGCGGCGATCTGGTCTTCGCTCAATGCCCGCACGAGGCGCAGCTCGCCGAACATCTTCATGTTCTCTTCGTAGTATTTCCCGGCCGCCTTGCACGCGGCTTCGCGGCTTTCGGCGATGTGGAACTGGAAGCCCAGCGACAGGCGTTCGCCGATTTCGATGTGCTTGCCAGCGCGGGCATAGGCCGCCTGGAATTCGGTCATGTGGCGATCGACCGCGCCGCCTTCGGCCGAACCGCCACCGATCACGCCGCAGATGCCGTGCTTGGCCATGAAGTCGAAGGCGCGGGCCGAACCACTCTGAATCGGCTGCCAGCATTCGACCGGCAGGGTCATCGGGCGCGGCACCAAGGTGATGTCCTTCAGGGTGTAGCCGCGATACGGCACCTCCGGCGGGATCGTGTAGAAGCGGCCCTTGTGGGAGAACTTCTCTTCGTTGAACGCCTTGAAGACGACATCGACGCCTTCTTCGAACATCTCACGATTGGCGTCCTGGTCGGTCAGCGGCGCGCCGAAGCTTTCGACCTCACGCGTGTGGTAACCACGGGCGACGCCGAAGATCACGCGGCCGCCGCTGAGGATATCGGCCATCGCATAGTCTTCCGCCAGGCGCAGCGGATGCCACATCGGCACGACATTGAAGCCGCAGCCGATTTTGAGGTTCTTGGTGACGTTGACCAGGTGCATGGCCATCATCAGCAGGTTCGGGATGCATTCGGTCCCTTCCGGCTGGAAGTGATGCTCGGCCATCCAGAAGGCGTTGTAGCCGAGGCCGTCCATCGTCTTGGCATAGGCCACGGCCTTATGCAGCGCGCCGGCCAGTTGCTCGTTGGTGTAAAGCCGATCGTTGATGGGGGTACCGGTGTAGCCGAGATTCTCCATATCGACGGTGCCGACATAGGAACTGTCAAATTTCGTGATCATTTGGGGGGTCGCCTCCTTGGGGTCTTTTTTGTCCTATCAGCGATGACCAGGAGGATCAACTTTCCGGGCCCGCCAGAAGCTGAGGGCGATCGGTCTGCCGGACGGATCAAACAATCCTTGCTGCGCCGCACAATCGCAAGCAACATCCCGACATGACCGACGCATCCGCCCCCATCCCGGCTGCAACCCTGGCGCAGGCGCTGCTGGCGCTGACCGCGCGCCTCGGGGAACGAACGGCGGAGGATCCGTTCGGCAATCCCGTCATGATGGTCGCCCTCGCGATCACCCGGCGGATCGACAACGCCACCCTGACCTTCGATGAGATCACGGACCTGATCCGGGAACTGCGCGATGACGCCGCCCGCGCCCGCGCCGTGCGACTGGCGGATTATGTCGGCGGCCTCGACCCTGACACCAACGATGCGGTGCTGGAGAGGTTGGCGCGGCAAATCCTCCGCCCCGATCCCAATGACAGCCCGGTGCGCTGGGCCGAATACCGGGCGCAGGTCGAGCGTCCCCGCTTCGCCGCCGTCTTTACCGCCCATCCCACCTTCGCCTTGCCGGAACCCGTCTGTCTGGCCCTCGCCAAAGCGGCCTCTGGCGCGCCCTTCCCCGTCTTCGACTCCCACCGCCCGCCGAAAATCACGTTGGCCGAGGAATTCGCCCGCGCCACCGCCGCCATGCTCAATGGCCGTGATGCCATCGACCGCTTCAACGCCGCTTTGCTGACCGTGGCGCGGGAGACCTGGCCCGACCGCTGGACCGAACTCACCCCCCGCCCCGTCATCCTCTCCAGCTGGGTCGGCTACGACACCGATGGGCGCACCGATATCGGCTGGTGGGACACGCTGCGGCTGCGGCTGGAAATGAAGCAGCTGCAGCTGACCCGGCTGCATGCGGAAATGGTCTCCCTGCCCTCCGGCGGCGCGCTGGCCGAACGCATCCAGGCCGCGATGGACGCCGTCGCCACCCAGATCACGACCTGCCCGACGCAGCCCGACCCGGCCGCCGTGGCCAGCTTCGCGCAAGCCTTGGTCACCCAACGCGACACCGCCCTGACTACGCCCGCGCCGCTGCTGCCCCTGTTCGCCGACGCCACCGCGCAGGCGGAAGCCGAGGAACAGCTGCTGCTCTGCGTCGCCCGCGCCGGGCTGGTCTCCCACGGCCTGGCCCTGGCGCATACGCATGTCCGGCTGAACGCGGCACAGGTGCATAACGTCGTCCGCCAGCGCCTGGGTCTGACGGACCCGCCCGAGGATCCGGCCCGCCGCCGCGCTTTGTTCGCCTCCATCAACGCCGCTTTGGATACGGTTGAGCCGGTGCCGGTCGATTTCGGTGGCATGCTGGCCGAACAGGCCTCGGCGGCGAAGCTGATGATGACAGTGGCGCAGATCGTCAAACACATCGACGGCTCCGCCCCCGTCCGGTTCCTGATCGCGGAGACCGAGACCGGCTACACCCTGCTGGCCGCGCTCTGGCTGGCGAAGCTGTTCGGCATCGCCGACAGGATCGAAATCAGCCCCTTGTTCGAAACCGCCGAGGCCCTGGAACGCGGCGCCGGCGTGCTGGAGGAGGCGCTGCGCAGCCCGCATTACCGCGCCTACCTCAAATCCACCGGCAAGCTGGCGCTGCAATTCGGCTACTCCGACTCCGGACGCTATGTCGGCCAGCTCGCCGCCAGCTATCTGATCGAGCGGCTGCGCCTGAAAATCGGCCAGACCCTGGCGAACCACGGAATCACCGGGGTCGAGGTCATCCTGTTCGACACCCACGGCGAGAGTATCGGCCGCGGCGCCCATCCCGGCTCCCTGGCGGATCGTCTGAAATACCTGTCGCCGACGGCGTCGCGTCAGGCGCTGCACCGCGCCGGGCTGACGGTGCGGGAGGAAGCGGCCTGGCAGGGCAGCGACGGCTATCTGCTGTTCGGCACCCCCGATCTGGCGCTGGCGACGATCGCGCGCATCGCCGAACAGACCTACCACCCGGCGGCGGGGCCGATCGAGGATCCGGTCTACGCGGACCCGGATTTCGCGGCGGATTTCTTTGCCACCGTGCGGTCGGGAATGGAGGGGCTGGTTGAGGATGCCGGCTACGGCGCCATCCTGGGCGCGTTTGGCCCGTCTTTGGTGGACTCCACCGGATCGCGCCCGGCGGCGCGGCAGGCGGATGGGATGGGCGCGGCGCGGGTGCGCCATCCGCGCGACCTGCGGGCGATCCCGAACAATGCGATCCTGCAGCAGCTCGGCTGGTGCGCGAACACGCTGCAAGGCCTGGGCGCGGCAGCCTCCCGCCATCCCGAGACCTTCACCGACATGCGGATCAACAGCCGCCGCTTCCACCGGGCACTGGATTTCGCCGCCCATGCCATGGCGCATTCGGATATCGAGGTATTGCGCGCGGTGGTGACGACCTTGGACCCCGGCAGCTGGCTCGACCGCGCCGCCCATACCCAACGCCCTGGTCGGAGGGAGGCGCTGGTGGCGGTCGCGCGGGCATTGGAGCGGCTGGATATCTGGGCCGCGGCGCAGTCGATGTTCCGGCGGATTTCAGCCGATCATCTGGCGTTGCGCGTGGCGTGGCCGGATGCGCCGCGGATGGCGACGCGGGAGGTGCTGCTGCATGCGCTGCGGCTGGCTCTGATCCATCGGATCTGGCTGCTCTCGACCGATATCTCCGATTTCGCGCCGCGCTATGGCGTAACCCGGCCGGCGATGGAGGCGGCGATCCTGCGGCTGGACATGGATGCCTCCTTACGCATCCTGGCGGAGATATTCCCAGCGGCGGCGGACCCAGCGGGGAGCGCTGATTATGCCGAACCGGCGGCACCGCGGGGCAGCGGCAGCTATGAGCGGGAGCATCGGGAGATTTTCGAGCCGATGCGCCGGTTGTTCGGATTGGTGCGGGAGATCGCGACGGCGATCACGCATGATGTCGGGGCGTTTGGGTAGGATTACTCGTTCTGCATCCATACTCTATGCGATATGCAGGGGTACATTCCGAACCTATGACGCGGTTCGGTTAACGATCAGAACGCATCCTTGACGTCCCGGTTCGCGTCGAACCAGGGCCTCAGTCAGGAGTGCCCCGATGAAAAACCCGCTGTTTTCGATTGCCGCCGCCGCCGCGTTGCTGATGACCGCCGGACTTGCGGTTGCCCAAACGACGACGACCACCACATCGCAGTGGACCAACGACCAAGGGAAGACCTTCACTGAATATTCGACGTCGAAGAAGTACAACTCCTTCTCCGACCCAACGCTGAAGCCGACCGTTGGCATGGTGTTGCCGGGTACGGTTACGGTTTACACGCTGCCGGAGACGATGCATATTACGACCCCCGACAACTACCGGTATGGGATCGTGAATGACCGCCCCGTTGTTATTGAAACGACCACGCGCAAGGTCGTTCATAGCTGGGATTGATTGTCGCCGATAAATACCTGACGGTCGAACCATTGGCCTATGGTCTTTTGACCGTGTCATCGGCCCCAACCCGAGACGTGGGTCCTCGGCTTCCGCCGAGGATGACGCGGTTACACTACAGATGAGTCAATGTTTACGCCGCCTGATAGGATATCAGGCGGCGTAAACCGTGAGTCAAAAACTTGCCGCGACTGATGAGACCCGGCCGCCGCTACGTCCCGCAGAACGTCTGGCGCACCCGCTCTGATTCCGCCGGCGGCTCGGCATAGCGTTCCATGCCCGGCTGGTCCTCATAAGGCCGGGACAGGACAGCCAGCAATTCCTCGAACGGACCGAAATCATCGCGTTCGATCGCGGCGTTCAACGCCGCCTCGACCCGGTGATTGCGCGGAATGAACGCGGGGTTGATCGCCCGCATCGCCGCGCGGCGCACATCGGGCGAGGCAGCCTCGGCCGCCAGCCGCGTCAGCCAGCGCGCGTGCCAGGCGTCGAACGCGGTGACATCCATGAACAGGTCGCGGGCCGAGGCGCCATCGCCCTCCCCCAACCGCCGGAAAGTCAGCGTGAAATCGGCGTTGCTGGCCATCATCAGCTTCAGCAGGTCCTGCGCCAGTTCATCATCGCCCTCCTGCGCGTCCGCCAGGCCGATCTTGCGGCGCAGGAGGGCGGCGTATTCGGCGTGGAAGCGGGGGCCGAAGACGCCGAGCACCTCTTTGGCCGCCTCCAACGCCTTGTCCTGATCGGGGTCGATCAGCGGCAGCAGCGTTTCCGCCAGGCGGCTGACATTCCACAGGCCGATACTCGGCTGGTTGCCGTAAGCGTAGCGGGCATTCTGGTCGATGGAGCTGAACACCGTCCCCGGATGGTATTCGTCCATGAAGGCGCAGGGGCCGTAATCGATCGTCTCCCCGGCCACGGAGCAATTGTCAGTGTTCATCACCCCATGGATGAAGCCGATCGACAGCCAGCGGGCGATGAGGCTGGCCTGGCGCTCCGCCACCATGCGCAGGAAGGCCAGATAGGGGTTCGCTTCGCTTGCCGCCGCTGGATAGTGCCGGGCGATCGCATGATCGGCCAGCAGCTTGACCGCCTCATTGTCTCCGCGGGCGGCGAAATACTGGAAGGTGCCGACGCGGATATGGCTGGATGCGACGCGGGTCAGCACGCCACCGGGGAGCATGGTTTCGCGCACCACGTCCTCCCCCGTCGTCACCGCCGCCAAGGCCCGTGTTGTGGGCAGGCCGAGGGCGGCCATGGCTTCGCTGACGATGTATTCGCGTAGCACCGGCCCCAGCGCCGCGCGACCATCACCGCGGCGCGAAAACGGGGTCGGCCCCGCGCCCTTCAGCTGGATGTCACGGCGCAGGCCGTCTTTGCCCACGACCTCCCCCAGCAGGATCGCGCGGCCGTCGCCGAGCTGCGGGTTGAAATGGCCGAACTGGTGCCCGGCATAGGCGAGCGCGACCGAGGCCGCGCCTTCCGGGACCTGGTTGCCGGACAGGATCGCGATCCCGTCCTCACTGGCCAGGAAAGCGGGATCGATGCCCAGCTGTTCCGCCAAGGCGGTGTTCACCCGGATCATCTTCGGCCCGGCCACCGGCGTGGGCGAAAGCTGGGCGAAAAACCGCTCCGGCAGGCGGGCGTAGCTGTTGTCAAAGGCGAACTGGACGGTCATGCGCTTGTTTCCTGTCGCATCGAAGCGGGTTCAGCGGCGGCGGGTACGAGACCACCCCATATAGAGGCCCGCCGACACGATTACACCCGCCCCGAGGAATGTTGGCGCATCCGGCAGCTGATCGAACATCAGATAGCCAACGCCCACCGAGCCCAGCAACTGAAAATACTGGAAGGGGGCGATGATATTGGCCGGGGCGTAACTCAAAGCCCGCACCACGCAATAATGCCCCAGCCCGCCGATGGCGCCCAACGAGCAGAACAGCAGGAAGTCCATGAAACTGACCGGGAATTTACCGACGAACGGCAGCACCACCAGCATCGCCACCGCGCCAAAAGCCGAGCTGTAAAAGGTGGTCGTCGCGATGGAATCCACATTCGCGCCCATCCGCGTGAGGATCTGATACAGCGCGAAGCAGGTCGCACTCCCGATCAGAAACAGCGAAGACGGGTGAAACACCGCCGTGCCCGGCCGGATCACGATCAGCACCCCGATGAAACCCACGGCGATGGCGATGCCGTGGCCGAGCGTGGTTTTCTCCCCCAGCATCGGCCAGGCCAGGATCGCCACGAACAGCGGCCCCATCATCCCGATCGCCGCCGCGTCCGCGATGGGCTGATACACGATCGCGGCGACAAAAAAACAGTTGGACACGCATTGGATCATCGACCGCGCCAACTGAATCTTTGGCTGACGGGTGATGAACATGCTGATGCCGCGGCTCGGCAGGAACGCCATCATCGTGAACACGACATGGCCGAAGAAGCGGGCCCAGGAGACCTCCAGCGTGCTGTAGGTCCCACCCAGGATTTTCGCGAAAGCATTCATGAAGGGGAACATCGTGCCAGCCAGGCACATCAGCCCAATGCCCATGAGGATGCGCACCCGATCGCTGGCGGCGGGGCGGGTCAGCATGGGTTGGCGGAACACATCATCATGGCGCCGCGTTTAGCGCCATTCGGGCCCACGCGTCGGCTGGTATTCGGCGCATGGCTGCCCCTGCGGGCCGTCGGCCTTTTCCGCGGCGGCGCAGGCCTGCAATATGGGCGGCACAGCAGAGGGAACAACCCGTTCATGAGCGGCATCGACAGCGCCATCAATATCGACGACCTCAAGCGCATGGCGAAGCGCCGCCTGCCGAAGATCATGTACGATTTCATCGAAGGCGGCGTCGAGGACGAGGTTGGCCTGCGAACCAATGCCAAGGCCTTCAGCGATCTGCGCCTGGTGCCGCGCTATTACATCGACACCGCCAAACGCGAGCAGAAAGCCACCCTGTTCGGGCGCACCTATGCCAGCCCCTTCGGCATCGCCCCCACTGGCATGGCCGGCGCCTTCCGCAAGGACGCGGAATTGTTCCTGGCGCAGGCGGCGAATGATTCCGACATCCCCTATCTGATGTCCGGCGCAGCCAATGCGTCGATGGAGCAGGCGGCCAAGCTGGCGCCGAAGAACATGTGGTACCAGATTTATGGCGCCAAAGAGCGCCGCTTCCAGCTTGATCTGGTCAAGCGCGCCATCGATTCCGGCATGACCGTGCTGGCGCTGACCTGCGACGTGCCGGTGTCGTCCAACCGGGAGCGCAATCGCCGCAACGGCTTCGTCCGCCCGCTGCGCATGACCCTGCCGACGATCCTGGAGGCGATGCTGCACCCGGCCTGGGTGATCAACTACTACCGCCAGGGCGGCCTGCCGATGCTGGGCAACTGGCAGCCTTACGCGGCGTCCGGCTCGTCCCCCGATCAGGTCGCGGATTTGTTCGCCAGCCAGACCCCCGACCCCAGCCAGACCTGGCGGGATGTGGAGGCCATCCGCTCGATCTGGAACGGGCCGTTGATCCTGAAGGGGATCATGCACCCCGAGGATGCGCGCATCGCCATTGGTCAGGGGGTGGATGGGATGATCGTGTCCAACCATGGTGCGCGGCAGTTGGACATGATGCCCTCGCCGCTGGACGTGCTACCGATGATCCGCAACGCGGTGGGGCCCGATGTGCCGCTGCTGCTGGACAGTGGCGTGCGGCGCGGGTCGGATATCGTCTCGGCCTTGTGCCTGGGGGCGGATTTCGTGCTGACCGGGCGGGCGACGCTGTACGGTGCCACGGCGGGCGGCCTGGCCGGGGTGAAGAAGGCGGTGTCGATCCTGCAACGCGAGATCGATCTGGTCATGGGGCAAATCGGGGCGTTGAATCTGGATGCGCTCGGACCGCATTATTTCCTGGAGACGGTGCGGGCGGAGGAAGAGCGGCGCAACACCGGGGCGATGGGGGGACGGCGCTGACCGCAGCGCCCCTTCAGGCCATAAGCGTCGCCACCAGCGCGTCAATTTCCACCGTCAGAAAGCGAATATACAGATCCGACACGCCGTAAGGCAGAACCAGCCACTTCCCATGGCGCATCGCCCCGCAGGAATAGACGACATTCGGCACATAACCCTCCCGCTCAGCCCCCAGGGACTGGATCAGTGGGGCCTTTGAGCGCGCGATGACCTTGCAGGGATCATCCTTGTCGAGCAGCGCCGCACCGATGGCATAGGTGCGCATCGCCCCAACACCATGGGTCAGCAGGAGCCATCGATCGCCCAGATCGATCGGTGCCCCGCAATTCCCCAGTTGCACGAATTCCCAGGGATATTCCGGGCGCAGCAGGATCTGGCCGTCGTCCCAGGAGTATAAATTATCGGAGAAGCTCAGATGGATGTTCTCATTGTCCTGCCGTCCGATCATCGCGTATTTCCCCCCAATCTTGCGGGGGAACAGCGCCATGCCCTTGTTGCGCGCGGCGGTGCCGTTCAACGGGCTTAGCCGGAACTCCTGAAAATCGCGGGTTTCCAGCAACTCCGACCGGATCCCCAGGCCGCTATAGGCGGTATAGGTCGCGAAATAGGTCGTCACACCGTCATTGTCGAAGGCGACAAAGCGGGCGTCCTCGATGCCATTCTTTTGGGCTTCGGTAATCGGATAAATAACCCGTTCCGACAACGTGGCATCGCGGCCGAAAACGGCGTCGATTTCCTCACCCTGCGGCATCGGCGTCCGGCCCCGGACATAGGGCGTGCGGGCAAGCCGCGCCGCCGGGTCGAGGCTGAGGTCACCCGAGGCGGTCATCGTACCGGAACGGAACGTCAAAGACGAAATATGGCCCTCGCCGACCCCCCGCACGCTCATGATGAAGCGTAAGCCACCCGTTGGCGCGTCGGACTGGTCTGGATGCGGGACAATACTGGGATTGAACAGCGCCGCCGCCTCGAACGAATATTCATTGAGGAAATAGGCGCCCACCAGCCGCCGGCGGGATACGCCCAGGACGGGATGCGGCTGCAACGCCACCTCCATCTCCGCGGCGCGGGTGTCGAGCAACTCGACAAAAGCCGGGTGACGGTGTTCAAATCCAAGCAGTACACCCGCCAGTTCGGACTCCACAACCTCCGGCGACAGGGCAACGATCCGGTCTACGATGTGGTTGACCCGGGGCCGATCGATCGGGTTAAGATCGCGCGGCTCGACCGAGGGCCGAAATGGACGGGATATGACCCGCCGCGGGTCCGGCCGCAGACACAGGTCATGATGAATAAACAAGGATGAACCGGGCTCAACAAGAGGCGATTGGGGGTCAAGCATGCGACACGAACCGCGCGGCCTGTTCCGGGATCGCTGACGTTTTCTTCAACGCGTGCAATTCCGCGAGGCCCAAAAGATAGGACAATGTCGACTCAGCACCCATATTTTCATTACGTCCCCCCGGATGCAGCCCATCCCCACACCCCCCGCTTCTCTGATCGGCCAGTGGCGTTGCCAGGTCATTATGACCTAAGAACCACCTGAATGCGGTAATCGCGCGGGCCCTCCAGGCCATGTCGCCGGTGGCCGACCAGGCCGCGAGGCAGGCGGAGATTGTTGCTGCGGCTTCCACGGGTTGCTGATCGAACGGTCGCGGCCTTTCGCGTATATTGCCGAAACTGTCGGTTCCGACCGGCCTGAAATAACCGGATGGCGAGGTCTGGCACACCATCAGCCACTCCAGCGCACGCAAGCCCGCCTTGACGTAGCGCGGCTCATTCATGGCCAGCCCGGTCTGGATCAGCGCCTGCGGCAAGCGCGCATTGTCGTAGGAGAGGACGTCTTCGAACCAAACCCAGCCCTGGTATTCTGCGTCGCCCAGCCGGGTCATCAGGCGTTCCGCCAGCACGCGGCGGATATGCCGGGCACGGAGATCGCCCGGCGATACCTGACACCAGGCGTCGAGCCCGAGCAGCGTAAACCCCCAGGCCCGCGGTGATCCGAAGGATTCGACCGGCGGCAAAGCCGCGAGGAACAAGGCCTCTGCCCAGGACAGGCGTTTATGGGCGATCCCGGTCAGAACATGATCCCCCAAGGCCCAAAGCGCCCGCGCATGGCTGTCTTCCGAGCCGGTGCTTTCAAGCCATTGCCGATCGAAACTCATGAAATTGCGGAACCTGGCGATATCGGGATTCCAGGCGTGCTGAATAAACGCGGCAAGCCGTGCGGGAAGACCGTCGGGCAGCCATGGACCACCGAGCCGCTCCAGCGCACTGGCGAAGAGCAGCGCGCGGGCGTTGTCGTCCAGGCAGTAGCCGTGCAACCGATCGACCGTGCCATAGCGCGCGTGCTGCAGCATGCCCGTGCTATCACAAAATGAAAGAAAGTGTTCGAGCCGTAGGGGCGGTAACGCGCCGGAGTCCGACGGGGCATTCAGCCGCCGCGGCGGTTTCGGCTCTTGGACACGGCTGAGGGCGCGGGCCTCCTCGAAGACCGCCGCGTACCGCGCCGCCGTGGCAGCCCATGTCATGGTTCGACTGGCGGTATAAGCGCGTTCCCGCATCCTGTTCCGGCGCGCATCGTCGGTCAGGAGAGCGCCGATCTCCTGGCTGAGTGTGGCGGCGTCGTTGAACGGGGTCAGAACTCCCAGTCCATCGGCCAGCAATTCCGCGGCATGCCAGTATGGTGTCGATACGATTGCCGAACCCAGACCAAAGCTGTAGGACAATGTGCCGGAGGTCATCTGCGCTTCGGCCGGATAGGGCGTTACATAAACATCGCAGGCGGCAATAAATTGCAGCAGCCGGGGCTGATCGACGAACTGATTGATGAACACGACATGCTGCTCAATCCCGAGCGCGCTGGCGCGCGCCGCGAGGCTGTCGCGATAGGCTTCCCCGTGGTCTCGGATCAAATTGGGGTGGGACGCGCCGAGCACGACGTAAATGGCGTCCGGGCAGGCCTGGAGGATGCCAGGCATCGCATCCAGCATTGTCTCGATGCCCTTGTTCGGCGACAGCAGGCCAAAGGTCAAAATCACCATTTTGCCGGCGAAACCGAGCGCTTCCTTGCCATCGTCCGGGTCCAGGAACGGAACATCCGGAATGCCGTGCGGGATGACCGCGATTTTGCCGTCGGGCACGCCATGAACCCGGCGGAGGATGTCGCGGCCACGCTCCGCCATGACGACCAGTTTCGTTGAGCGGTCGATGACCTGGTCCATCACCTGCCTTTGTGCCGGGGTCGGATCGGACAGCACGGTGTGGAGGGTGGTGACGACCGGGGTGGTGACGCGCGCGAGGAGGTCCAGGATGTGGCCGCCGGCCCCGCCGCCGAAGATGCCGTACTCATGCTGTAAGCTAATGAGATCGGTGTCGATCGCGGCAAGGAATGCCGCCGCGCGCGCATAGTCCTCGATCTGATCTTCACGGACCTCGTACCGCACGCAGGACGGATAATCGTGCTGCCGGCCGGTGTCGGTCATCACCACCACACCGGTTTCCCAGTCAGACCGGGCGGTTGCGACCGCGTGATGCAAATCATGGGTAAAGGTCGCGATGCCGCAATGCCGCGGCAGATGGTTCCCGATAAAGGCCAGGCGTTGTATCGGAATCATGCCACCCCCTCCCCATGCGGCCGGGTAAAGGCGGTGACGGCGCGGGCGAAGCAGGCCATGACCTGGGCCTGATGCGGGTCTTCCGCCATCTGAGCACCGTCGGTGTTCAGCCGCCTTAACAGGTTGCTGATCGGACCGGGGCCGGCATAACCAACGACGGCAACGACACCCAGGTCACCGGTGCTCAGCTTGAGTATGTCGTCCCGGACGAAGATCGTGTCACCCGGGGACATCGTGAGGTCTCCGGCGGTCGCGCTGCCGGAAAGCGTCAGCAACCAGGTTTCGCCCGTGGCGTTCAGGCACCATTGGGACCTAGCGGGCAGGTCGAGCCGTTCGAAAACAAATTCGGGGCTGACTGCCAACAGATTACGGACCTCTGACAGGCGAAGCTGTTCAAATAAGCCCGGCGCTGGTTCGGCCTGCGCGACAGCCAGGCTCTCCTCGATATGCAGATCGCGGCCACGGCCAAAGTCGAACAGGCGGAACGTCACATCAACGCGCTGTTGCATTTCGGCGATGACTATCCCAGCACCAATGGCATGAATGGTCCCGGCGGGGATGAAGCAGCTATCACCCGGGGACACGCTGCGCCACAGGAGCAGGTCCGCGATCGTTCCGTCTTCAATGGCTTGGCGCAGTTGCGCGCGGCTGAGATGCTGGGTCAGGCCGACACCGATCCGCGCACCAGCAGCGGCCTCAACGACATACCATGCTTCATTTTTGCCGCTTGGCAGTCCGATTGTCAGCGCATAGGCGTTATTGGGGTGGACCTGAATGGATAAAGGTTGTTCGGCGAACAGAAGCTTCAAGGACAGCGACGCTGCACCGGTTGATTCGGACTCCCGCTCGTAAATGATCTCACCAATCCGGGCACCGTCATGAGGCTTGGCGCTCCATGGGCTAATGTCTCGCATGCCCCATGGCTTTTCGTGCAGCACCTGGCGCGTTCGTTCGATGGGCATGTTCGGTCCTTTAATGGGGCCGGGTCGGGGCCGGAGCGTCTCGTGCTGGAACGTCAACGGCCGGCATCACTGCCGGCCGCCGTCAGCCGTCAGCGGAACATAAAGTTGAAGCCGATACCGGGCCCGTACACGACCGGCGGCGGATAATAGCCCGGCGAGCCGTAAATTACGGGCGGCGAACGGTAATAGCCACCGTTCCAGTTATGGTGATAGTTGCGGTAGTTACGGTGCTCGTAGCGCCGATCCTGAGCCGAGGCCGGGCCGGCGAAAGCGCCGAGGGCGAAGGTCGCGGCCAGCACGGCGCCCGTTAAGACCCGAGCGGCCGTCCGGCGTGTTGGTTGCGTCATCGTCATCCGGGTCATGGTGACCTCCTATGGATTGCGTGATGCCGCGGCCGCATTGTACGGCCGCTGCCCGAATTAGCCGTGCGACGAGATTGCGTGACGGCCCGACATCTCGAAGACACCATCGGCGACTTTCTTCTGCGCATCGGGCATCGCCGCATACAGCGTTTCAAACGACGCCAGGATGTTCTTCAGCCCATCGACATGCGCCTGGGCAAATTTCTGATACTTCTTCAGATCATCCACCGCCGTCATGGTATTCGCCGGGATCGCCTTATTTTCAGTCACCATCTTTTCCATGGCCACGGCGTTCTCGCGCATCGCATGCGCCACCGCGGTCCATTTCGTTTCCTGATCAGCGGTGATCTTCAGAGAGGCATGCAGGCTGGTGATGCGCTGCTCAACCGTGTCGGCCTTGGCTTCGGTCGCGGCGGCCGCGGCCGGCATACGCGCAGCGGGGGCGGGCGTGTCGGCTGCCCAGGCCGGGCTCATCGGACTGGCGAGAATGCTGGCGCCCATCAGCGCGGCCACAGCGAACGACCGGCTGCTCGGAACGGTCAGAGCGATGGATTTGAACAAGGATGTCATGGCTGTGTCCTCTTGAGGTTCGCGATTTTTCCTCCGCGTCGCCGGTGGGCGATCCGAAGCAAATGCGCTGAAGGACAAGTTATGGATGCTACCCCGGAAAATCAGCCATCGGGAAATACTTATGCCATGGGCGCCGCGGCATCTCCCCAGGCTTGATCTGGATCAATGACCCCGACCCTTGCCGCGCCAAAGTTGGCCTAACAGGTGCGGAGGAAAGATCCATGGATATGGTACACGGGGCCGCGACGATTGATCGGCTGCGCGAAGAAATCCAGGGGGTGCATTACCGGGCCGCCACGGATACCTTTTGCCGTCTGGTGACCGAGGAAAGCCGTCCCCTCAAATCCATGATCAAGGAAGCGATCGCCGCAGCCGCGCCATTCGTGCAGGTGCCATCCCACATGATGCAGTTGCCGAACGGCGAGATGCGTGGGGTGAATTACGATCACACGATCCTCGGCTGGCGCGGCGCGATTTCGTTGATGAACGAACTCGGCGGCACGCGGGGCATTCTGCCGAACATTCAGGCGATGTGGTACGTGCCGCAGGGCCTGAACGTCTGGGAGCAGGTGATCTGCGAATTCCCCGGCCATTACGCCCGCGACGGCGAACAATGCAACCGCCAGTTCCCCGGCCCGGACGAGCATGTGAACCGCTTCGACGGCCCGGCCTGGAACCCGCCGAAAATCTATTTCCAGGACCATGCCGCGATCGAAGGCGGATCGGTGACGGAGCGTTTGTCGCGCATGAACTGGGCCATCGCCGAAGGTGACAAGGCGGAGGCGTATGGATTGTTCCTCGGCCTCGCCAAGGATCCGGCAACGCGCGATCGGCTGAAGGATGCGATCCTGTTCGCCGGCATCACCGATTTGCAGGACACCATCATCAATCGCGGCGGCTACCAGAATATCGGCCACAAGGCGCTGCGGGCGCGGGCGCTGGTCGATATCGCGGACTATCTCGGCTGGGACAACGCGCACGAGCTGATTTACACCGTGGTTCCCGACCTCGGCTGCTCCCCGCGGCTGTACGGGCTGTTCACCGAAGTTTCTACTATCTGCCGGATGGAGCTGCCGAAGAACGCGGTCATCCCCAAGCGGACGGCCTCACCGCTGGCTGAACACGAGCTTGATCGGCTGACCGAGGCCTTGCTGTGGGGCGGCCCGTTTGAGGTCAACAGCACCATCATGGGCTTCTTCAAGCGCGGCGCCGGGCTGTTGGATGTGGGTGACGCGGTGATCGCCTGCTTCCAGCGCTATCTGATGGACGTGCTGGAACATCCCAATGCTTTCCTGCATCCGACGCATGCGTTGGATTACATGAACGTGGTGATGTCCTGGGTGCGCAAACATGACAATCCGCACCAGGTGAAGGGCATCTTCATGGGGGCGCGGTTCATGAACGACGCGATCCGATCCAATGCGATCTACCCCCGCGATCCTACGACGGTGCTGGAGCCGCGTCAGCATTTCCGGGGCTGGGCGGACGGCATCGCGCTCGATCGAATGTTGCCGATCCTGAAGGAGCATGTGCTGGCACAGGATGCGCCGCGGTCCTGCGCCCTGGTTGATTCGTATTTGGCCCGGACGAGCGAGCGCCATGATCTGCTCGACACCATCACCTACGCCGCCTGCCATTGGCAGAACGACCCGCATGTGATGCGCAATGGCGCGTCCTCGCTGGAGGAATTCCGCCACAACCGCAGCAGCAGGCGGGACGATATCGTGCGCGGCTACGTCAAGCACCAGTCGCGCTATGTGAAGCGGGCGCCGACGCATGATTGCTACGGGGTCTTTGCCCATTATTTTCAACCCGGCAACGCCTGAGGTCACGCCATGAACCCGGATCTGGACACCGTATGGCGCCTGCGCAATGCCGCCGCCGTAACCCTTGGCCTCGCGGAGGACCAGATGCGCCGCGCCATCGAAGCCGCCGGCACCGAGGATCTGGTCGCGCTGCTTGAGAGTTTCGCACCGGGACGCTCGAACGGGCCGGACTGGGCGCGGACCTTTGAGCCGCTGGTGGAGCGGCTCTGGGCCTGGCGTGACACGGCGACGATGGCGGCGCTGGCGGAGATCTTCCGCGCCCGCGGCATGGCGTGGATGGCGGTGACCAACGCCTTGACCACGGATCAGCGGGCCGCCGCGCGCCATCCCGCCTGGGCGCGGCAGCCGGCGTTTACGGTCGTTTGATTACCGCGCTTCGGTCCAGCTTTCGCAGAAGGCCAAAGCGCAGGTGCTGAACGGCCGTTCCTCGCGCACCCGCGGGAAGGGCACGCCTTTGGCCTGCACCCCGTTGCGGGTCACGCGGGCGCCGAGCGCAGGGATCAGCACGGTGCACACGCCGTAGGGGCGCGCGTCGGCTCCCTGGTTCGGGTAGGTGTGGATCAGCAGCGGATCGCCAATATCGTGCCAGGTCAGGGCGATGGTTTCGTCTTCGGTGACCACGGTCTCGGTCCAGAAATCGCGGGGATCGCCGGACTTGCTGAACTCCGCATCGGTCACGGGGATCGAGAGGTCCTTCAGATCGGCGTTCAGCATGCCCTGTACGGTATTCTGCAGCCAGCGCG
>CAIUPC010000514.1 GCA_903900905.1 uncultured Acetobacteraceae bacterium | reverse complement strand
CGGGGACCACGGTTTCCGTCGCTGCCGCGATTGGTCCCCGGGACAAGCCCGGGGATGACGTTTTTTGGAGCCCAAACCCGTCCAGCCAAAGGTATCGCGGCCAAATGCGATACCCCTGCCCACCGCCCGGACATCCTCAGACAATGGTGCACCAGACCAATCCGGGCATAAAAATCAGCGGCAACCTGCACCTGCACCCCGCCGGAAAGACCCCATACACCGTGAGAACGACGACCGGCCCGCGACACGAACCCAGGCCACCCCTAACGGACACAGGCAACGAGACCCAAAACCCCGCCGGCAAAACCCCATACGCCGTGAGCGAGACCGCCCCTCAGCCCCCAGCCAAAGCCGCCCGGAACCGCGCGATCAAAGCCCCCACCGCCTCCGGCTGCGTCTTCAAAGCCGTCCGGTTGACGATCAACCGGCTGGAGACATCGGCGATCTTCGCCGTCTCCACCAGGTTATTCGCCCGCAGGGTGGACCCGCTCGCCACCAGATCGACGATCAGCCGGCAGATGCCCAGGCCCGGCGCCAGCTCCATCGCCCCGCTCAAATTCACAATCTCCGCCTGCACCCCCCGATCGGCGAAGTGCCGCCGGGCGATGTTGGGGTATTTGGTCGCGACCCGCACCCGCGACCAGCGGGACGGATCGTCGCTGCCCGCCGTCGCCGCCGGCTCCGCCACCGACACCCGGCATTTGGCGATGCCGAGGTCGAGGGGCGCGTAAACCTCCGGATAGTCGAACTCCATCAGCACGTCGGAGCCGCAAATGCCGATCTGGGCGGCGCCGAAGGCGACGAAGGTGGCGACGTCAAAGGCGCGGACGCGGATCACGTCGAGGTCCGGATGATTGGTCGCGAACCGCATATGCCGGGTGCTTTCGTCGGCATAGTCCGGCGAGGGGATGATGCCGGCGCGTTCCAGCAGCGGCCCGCACTCCTCAAGAATGCGGCCTTTCGGCAGAGCCAGGATCAGCGGCGACGCGGCTTCGGGTTCCAGCGCGGCGGCTTTATAGGCGGCGGTCATTCGGTCCCTCGGATACACTCGCGCGCGGTTTACACGACGCCGCGCGCGGCTGGAAGCGCGGCAGTGCCCGCCCGCCGCCATGCCTGCCATGCCCGGCCGCGCCAACCGCCCCTTGCGGGCGGCGCCGGAGGGGCGCATGGGCCGCGTCTGCGCTTACTCCGTCTTAGGTTGAACCAACATGACTGCCCAAGTGGCCCTGCTGCGCGCCGTGAACGATGGTGGCCGGGGCAAACTGACCATGGACGATTTGCGGGCCATCTGCACCGGCTGCGGCCTGGCCAATGTCCGCACCTACCTCCAGCACGGCAACGTCGTCTTCGACAGCGACAAGTCGGAGCGGGCCTTGCAGCTCGACCTGCAGCGCGCGGTCACGGACAAGATGGGCCGCATCGTCGGGGTGCTGATGCGGACGGGGGCGGAGATGCGCGCCATCGTCAACGCCAACCCCTTCCCCAAGGGCGACCCCGACCTGATCGGCGTGGTCTTCCTGCCCCGCGCGGTGCCGGAGCGCCTGCTCATCGCCCTCGAACTCGGCGGCCCCGAAGACGTCCGTATGATCGGGCGCGAGATCTACGTCCATTTCCCCAATGGCATGGGGCGCTCGAAGATGAAGATCCCGTTTGCCTCGGATGGGACGATCCGCACGTTGGATGTTATCGGCGAACTGGCCTCCATGGCGGGGGCCTGATACCGGCCTGCCCGCCGGTTCAGCGCCGGCGGCTTGGTTGCAAGGACACCGCGCCTTCACATCATCCGCTCGTCCACACCAATCAGATAGTGTGGTTTCTCCCCCGCGAAGGCCCGTTTGATGTTGGCGATCGCCCGCCGCAGCCCGGTTTCCCCCGTTCCCGGCACGGAGGCCGAGTTATG
>CAIUPC010000513.1 GCA_903900905.1 uncultured Acetobacteraceae bacterium | reverse complement strand
GCGCCCATGGGCATCGCTCATGAAGCTTTCCGTCCGATCGGCCGTCCATTTCACCGGGCGGCGTACCTTGGCCGAAGCCCAGGTCACGATCGCCTCTTCGGCGTAGTGATAAATCTTGGAGCCGAAGCCACCGCCGACATCCGGGGCCACGACGCGCAGCTTGTTCTCGGGGATGTGCAGCACGAAGGCGCCCATCAGCAGCCGGATCACATGCGGGTTCTGGCTGGTGGTGTACAGCGTATAATCGCCGGAGGAGGTGT
Organism: uncultured Acetobacteraceae bacterium; assembly: GCA_903900905.1. Taxonomy (GTDB): domain Bacteria; phylum Pseudomonadota; class Alphaproteobacteria; order Acetobacterales; family Acetobacteraceae; genus Rhodopila. The sequence continues at coordinate 1,439 of CAIUPC010000513.1, read as the reverse complement.
CGTAATCGCCAATGGCCGCGCGCGGCTCCATCGCGTTGGGCACCAGGCGGTTATTGACCAGATCGAGCTTCACGACATGCGCGGCGCCAGCGAAGGCGGCATCGACCACCGCTTTGTCGCCGATATGCCAGTCGTAACAGATGTTGCTACCGAGTTCATCATGCACCAAAGGCGCGCCGGCGGCGATCGCATCGGGGGTGGAGGAAATCGACGGCAGATCGTGATAGTCGATCGCGATCAGTTCGGCCGCGTCGCGGGCCTGCTGCTTGGTTTCCGCGATCACCACCGCGACGGGGTCGCCGACATGGCGCACCTTGCCGATAGCCAGCACGGGATGCGGCGGTTCGGCCATCGGGGAGCCGTCTTTGTTATGGATTTGCCAGCCGCAGGGCAGGCCGCCGATTTCATCCTTCGCCATGTCGGCGCCGGTGAAGATGGCGACGACGCCGGGGGCTTTGCTCGCCGCCGCGGTGTCGATGCCGTTGATTTTCGCGTGCGGCCGATCAGAGCGGCGCATGACCGCGTAGAGCTGGCCGGGACGGTTGATATCGTCGGTATAATTGCCGTTGCCGCTGAGGAAGCGCAGATCCTCCTTGCGGCGGACGGACGCACCGATGCCTTCGAAGCCCATGGTCGTTCTCCCGTTATTGGGTGGCGCTTATTTCGCGTGCATCAGCGGGGCCGCTGCCGCGATCGCCTTGACGATGTTATGGTAGCCGGTGCAGCGGCAGAGGTTGCCTTCCAGCCCTTCGCGGATTTCTTTCTCGGTCAGGCCGGCCGGGTTGCTGTTGACCAGGTCGATGGCGCTCATGACCATGCCCGGCGTGCAGAAGCCGCACTGCAAAGCATGATGTTCACGGAACATTTCCTGCATCGGGTGCAGGGTGCCGTCGGCTGCCGCCAGACCTTCGATGGTCGTGACGCTGGTGCCATTGGCCTGCAAAGCCAGCATGGTGCAGGACTTAGCGGACACGCCGTCCACATGCACGACGCAGGCGCCGCACTGGCTGGTGTCGCAGCCCACATGGGTGCCGGTCAGGCCGATTTTTTCCCGCAGCAATTCCACCAGCAGGGTCCGGCCTTCGACCTCGACCGTGTGCTGCTTGCCGTTCACCGTCAGAGTGACCTGAGGCATCGCGTTTACTCCCAATTGTCGCGCGTTCGTCGGCGCGGAGAATGGTCGTCTGAGGGGGGCGCGGTCAAGGCGGGATGCATGATGGGCCAGGACTATCGCATATGGTTTCGGGAGTGGGTGGCGCGCCCATGGAACCCGTCGTCCTCGGGCCTGCCCCGAGGATCCCCGGCGGCAATGACATTGATTTAATTAGCTCAATGTTGATAGCAGTGCGGTTGGCGATCCTCGAAGCCCCATGGGCGTTAACATAAGTGGCGACGGCCTCCCTTCCGCGTCATCCCCGGGCTTGTCCCGGGGACCAATC
>CAIUPC010000512.1 GCA_903900905.1 uncultured Acetobacteraceae bacterium | reverse complement strand
GCTATCGGCAACGGCATCGGCACCCCGGCGCAGCTGATCGAGCGGTTGAAGCAGTACCAGGACGCGGGCGTGGATCAGGTGATCTTCATCCAGCAGGCCGGGCGCAACACGCATGAGGATATCGTTGCGTCATTGGAGCTGTTCGCGGCCGAGGTGATGCCGGTACTGAAGGCGGATCAGGCGGAGCGCGATGCGCGCAAGGCGGCTGAACTCGCGCCGTATATCGAGGCAGCGCTGAAGCGGAAGCAGTGGATGCAGCCGCTGGCGGCCGATGCGATTCCGCCGATTGCGGCGTACGGCCGATCGGTTGTGGCGGATGGGACGCCGAATGCGATCGCGGCGCGGCGCGGCGGTGGGATCAATATCCCGAGCCAGGATCCGTCGGAGCTGCCTCGGGCGGAGGCGGCGGAGTAAGGGTTTAAGGAAACCTGCTACGCCGACCATAAAGGTCGGCGTAGCTAGGTCGAACGGGCTCTTGAGCTCTGCAAATAAACGCATAGTTTTTGATGTAGTATCGGAATATCCAGCGATTTTCGGGCTTCATGATATGCGATTCGGCCAAGTTGCCTGTGTGGTGTAGTAGGCCGCATGCCAACGCCCCGACGACGCGAGGGCTTCTTCACCCCTTAAATACGAACTGCCTGTGAAACTGAAGGAATTGCTGGTGCGGCCGAAATTCTGGCTGCTCCGGCAGCCTTAGTTTGCGATCTGGGTTGACCAAACGTTGGATCATATCCGGAACTTTGTCCGTTGCCGTGAGGATCGTATAATCATCGCCCAACGAAAGTAGCCCGCGGTCGAACATCCAATGGACAGTGCTACAAAGGGCTAAACCGTTCCTAACAGAATCAGGTCCACGATCCGCTACCGGCCGGATATGCGCTGCCTGCACCTCGGAACGGCCACCTCCGTTGATAATCTTCAATCCAGTGAACGAACAGGTGTTCTGATACGCGTCCTTGATCGCGGAAGAAAAAGCAGCATCTCGAAACGGGCGATTGGTCACGCGTTCAATGATGGGACGATCGATGGTAGCAGGCTCCTCGCCCAGTCCCATGATCCCCTCAGCAAGCCGGGCACCCTCGCCTATGCTATCGCGGACGAAGGCAGCTTTTACAATTGTATCGTATTCCGCGTCCGAAATACGACGCGCGGACCGCCCGAAGGCCCCCTTGCTGGTACCGCCATCATCTCGCTGTAATCCGGATTCATAAAAATGGTTCCCCTCCTTAAATGGCACAGCTCGAGGAAACTCCAAATAATCTGCAATATCCGCATAGTATGAACCAGCAGCCAACGTATCCTCTCGAACCGCGACAACCCGGGCCGTCGCGAAATACGACTGCCGCCCTCCCCTGCTCGACAAATCAGTGCTCGGGCGCCTTGGTTCGTAATAGATAATCCAGTCACCGACGGCAGCTTCCACGGTGCGGAGATATGTACGCGGAAAATGATATCTCAGCTCCGGGAGATCGTCGTAAATCGAATCACCTTTAGTGGTGAGAACCGCCTTAGTCATGCTTTCCGTTCTGGGTGATACCGGCACCTGCGCTTCGAATGATCATGGCAGCATACAAGTGTACACCGCAATTCCCCTCTACCCCATCCACTCTTTCCCAACCCGCAGCGCCTCCCCCACCAAAGCCGCCGTGAGCGGGGTCATCGGCTCCCGCCGCGGATAGACCAACCCAATCGTCGGCGGCGCCTCGGGGTCGGCGATCGGGATGGCGCGGATGGGATCGCCGAGGCCCATCGTCTCCGCCAGCACCGCCGGCATCACGCTCGCCCATTGGCCGGTGCGGACGTGGGAGAACAGCACGACCATCGAGTTCGATTGCAATGTCGGCGAAGGCTCCACCCCCGCCTCGGCCAGACGCCGATCGATGATGCGACGGTTCTGCATGTCGGGGGTGAGGAGGCACAACGGAATCCCCCCCACCTCCGCCCAGGTCACCGATTCCCGCGCGCCCAACGGGTGTTCGGCGGCGATCAGCAGCGTGTAGTGCTCGTGATACAAAGGAATGGACCGCACCCGCCCCAGCGGCTCATTATCGACATAGGTCAGGCCGGCATCGACCTCCAGATTATCGAGCAAAGTCAGCACCTCGATCGAGGTGCGGGACAGGATGGTAAACACCACCTCCGGATGCGCGATATGCAGCGGCGTCGTCAGCGCCGCCACAATCGGCAACGCGGTCGGAATGGCGGCGATGCGCAGATGCCCGGCGAGGCCGCGCTTCAGGGCCCGGATCTCCTGGCGCATGGCGCGGGTGTCACCGACAATGCGCCGCGCCCAGTCGAGCACCCGCACCCCCTCCGGCGTGAAGCCAATGAAGCGCGATCGGCGTTGGACGAGCAGGACGCCGAGGCTTTCCTCAAGTTGCTTCAGACCGGCGGAGAGCGTGGGCTGGGTGATGCCGCAGGCCTCGGCCGCGCGGCCGAAATGCTGTTCACGGGCCAGCGCCAGCATCATTTCGAGTTTGTCGATCATGGCAGGATGGGGCGGTGTCCGCGGGTCGGCTGTCAACGGGGGGCATTTCGATCGACGCGCGCGGCGGCCGCCCCCCCCCGTCATCCCCGGGCTTGTCCCGGGGACCAAGGTTTCCAATCGTGCCGCGATTGG
>CAIUPC010000511.1 GCA_903900905.1 uncultured Acetobacteraceae bacterium | reverse complement strand
GGGGCGCGCCCTCGTCCGGTTGCAGCGAGCAAACCGCGTAAATCAGCCGCCCGCCGGGCTTGAGCATGGCGGCGGCGGCGGCCAAAAGCCGATCTTGCGCCGCGGCCAGGGTGCGCACGTCCTGCGCGCGTTTGAGGTAAGGCACATCCGGATGGCGCCGGATGGTGCCGGTGGCGCTGCAGGGCGCGTCCAACAGGATGGCGTCGAACAGCGCTGGCGGGGTCCATTGCGTCGCATCGGCCTGGATCAGTTCAGCTGTCAGACCCCAGCGGGCGATGTTCCCCGCGAGTCGCTCGAGTCGCCCGGGATCGCGCTCCAACGCCGTGACAGTGGCGCCCGTTGCCGCCAACTGACCGGTCTTGCCACCGGGGGCCGCGCAGAGGTCAGCGACCGCTTCATGCGTTTGTGCGTTCAACAGCAGAGCAGGGAGGGCGGCGGCCGCGTCCTGCACCCAAAGCCTGCCGTCTTCGAATCCTTCGATATCCGCGACACGGGTTCCCGCCGGAAAGCGCACCGATCCCGTCGGTAATAGCGCCGCGCCCGGCGGCACCGGCGTGCCAGGACGCAGGGTCAAATCGAGCGGCGCTTCCTGCTGATGTGCGTGCGCGATGGCGCGGGCGTTGGCGCCCCAGGAGGACCACAGCCAGGGCGGGGTGTCCAGGCGGGGACCATCAAGCTCCGCCAAGGCGGCGGCACCATTGGCGGCGACCTTGCGCAGAACCGCGTTGGTCAGGCCGGCGAACGGCGTCAGCCCGCGCGCCCGGGTCAGGGCCACCGCGGTTGCCACGGCGGCATGGCCCGGCGTGTCGAGCAGCAGCAGCCCGGCCGCGCCAAGGCGCAGCACGTTGCGCACGGGGACCGGCGGCTCCTTGCGCAGATAAGGTTCCAGCACCGCGTCCAGCGTGCCGGCCCGGCGCAGCACGGCGGCGGCGAGGCGATGAGCGGCGGAGCGATCACGTGGCTCCACCGCCGCGGGAAGCGCCGTCAGCGCTTCCTCCAGCGGTCGGCCGCGTTCGATGACGGCGGTGAGGAGGTCGAAGGCAGTTTCGCGGGTCGGGTCGGACATCTTGGATACATGCGCCGGGGGCGGGCGATTGGCCAGGGTATATTCCTCCTTCGCCAGGTTGATCGCATAGGGGATCGCGCGCGGGGGGCACGTAGATGGACTCCGTCGTGGCCGGGCTTGCCCCTACCGGATTCACCGATCGTGGGAACGATTTTGGATCGCTCTGCTCTTCACCGTCATGGCCCGGCCATCACCTACCGGATTCACAGATCGCGGAAACGAATTTCGTCTGTCGTGCTCTATATCGTCATGGCCCGGCTTGTCCGGGCCACCTATCGCGGCACGGTGCGGTGGGGTTGGCCCGGACAAGCCGGGCCATGACGGGGAGAACGTACCGTTGTCCCCACCTGCCGAATTTTCGTTTCCGCGATCTGTGAACGCGGTAGGGCCATCACGGTTGGATGCAACCAGGCCATGGACGTTACCCCTGGTTTCCCCCCGGTTTGCGCGGCCGCTCGGATCGACGCGGCCAGATCGCGCCCCTCCCGCCGGGTCAGGCCGGCGGTCAGCAACAGCAGCGGGCTCACGGCGTATGGGGTGTCGCGCATCGCGGGCTTGATGCGGAGGAGTAGCGGCGTCACGGCCTCCAACTCCAGGCCGGTCTCAACGACGGCGGCGAGGACCCGGTTGACTGCGGTCAGGGCGGTGGTTCTGGCCTGGAGCTCACGGAGCATGGGGTCTCGCGGGGCCCGCGCGGCGGCGATGCGGGCCCGTCCCTCCGCCGTTTTCGGGCCGGTGGAGGCGCCGCCATGCATACGGCAGCGGCCGTTCTTCATGGCCGGTCCCCGGCACGGGCAGCCGGCGCGGGTCCTGGCGCCGCAGCGGGGGGCGAGGTTGGGATTGCCGCGCGGGTTGCCGTTGCGCAGCGGACCCGGGCCCGGCGAGGCGGTGGCCTCACGGCGTACAGGGTCTTGCGGCGGATCGAGTTGTTTGGCCGCTGGCGGCAAGGGCGCGCCGGCAGACACCTCGTCGTGCCGGTGATGATCGGCGTCCACACCTTGTGTTGGATGTGCACAAGCCGGCGGACCAGCGTCCTCACGGCGCATGGGCTGCTGCGGCGCTACCCGATATCGCGGATGCCGGCCGGGGTTCCAGGTGCCCAGCATGGTCGCCATGGTTGGAAACAGCGGCGGCGTTTTGCCGTCACGGGGGCGGAGGAGATCCGCCGGATCACCGCTCCAGGTCGGCTTGGAGCTGAGACTGGACCCCCAGAGCGGCGGCGGCTCACGGTGCATGGGCTGTTGCGGCGCGAGAAGCGCGTGGCGGGGGGCGGAGGGTTTGAGGCCGAAGGTCTTGTTCATGGTATGTTCGGTAGCGTAAACCCACGTCCGCGCCAAGGATGATCCGCGGTGAGATGGTCCTTATGCCGAGGTCAATCGGGTGAAGGTGATCACCGCCTGGCCGAGAGGGGCACGATCCTGGCGGCCAGTTCTCAAGGATGGGGGGTGGGTCACGATCGCATTTCGCGCGAAGGTCACGAAGAACGATCAAGCCACGAAGTAAGCGGAGTCGTGCCAGAGGCCCATAACATTGACCCTTCGGCGTCGGCTTTCCTCGTCATGCTGACCCACGGACTTGATCCGTGGGTCAGCATGACGGGGTGCTTCGGCCAAGGGGTGTAACCGGCGAATATACTTCGACTCCGCAGGAATCCGGAAAATCCGGCTGACTGCAACATTGCCCTGGCGGCGCCGTTTCCCGTCATGCCGACGGAGGTCGGCATCCATGCCTTTGCCT
>CAIUPC010000510.1 GCA_903900905.1 uncultured Acetobacteraceae bacterium | reverse complement strand
TGTCCGCGCTTCCCCAATGCTCGCGATCACCGTGCCGACTTTGTCGGGGGCGGTGGAGAAGCCGAAGGTGAAGACCACCGCCATCATCAGCGCCACGGTCAGCGCGCCCAGGAAGTTGCCGATAAACACCAGCCCCCAGTTGCGCAGCACCCCGCCCACCGTCACGCCGGGGCGCTTGTCGAGCAAGGCCAGCGGGCACAGCACGAACACCCCTGTCAGCAGGTCGAAGCCCAGCAGATAGAGCATCGAGAACCCGACCGGGAACAGGATCGCACCAATAATGGGGTAACCCGTCTGCACCGAGACGGTCACGGCGAAGACCGCCGCCAAAGCCAGGATCGCACCCGCCATATAGGCGCGGATGACGGTGTCGCGGGTCGACATAAAGATCTTTGACTCCCCCGCATCCACCATCTTGGTGACGAACTCAGACGGCATCAGATAGGCCATGGTAATTCTCCTTCAATAGCGGCGGATGAATGGGTTGAGTGGACGCACGCACAGTCCTCCACGGCACAGGGGGCGGATCCGGAGCGCGGATGGGACAAGCGGGCAAGGGGCATGGTCGCAGCGGGAACCGGAGGCGCGGGCCGCCATTGGCGCGCGGACGGGACACAGCCATCGATCCCCGGCGTCATTGCCGGGTGGCCGAGTTAATTTAAGCAAGCATCGTGCCACTGGTGGTCGTCGCGGACGGTGAGCTTTGGGCGACGCCCAGGAACAACCGCGTCAGATGGTGTTGCTCGCACCCCTTTGCCGTCATGCCGGCGGAGGTCGGCTTGACCGGGGTTGGGTGCCGGTGTCACCCGAAAAGCAGTTAATATGACATCACGTATTAGCAGAATCGACTAAATTTTGCCCAGAATTTTGCATTTCCCTTTTTGGATCACCCCGTAAAATGACAAAATATCATCAATTTGATTGAAGTATGTGCATTTCTCTGTCCGGTGGAGGTCAGGCCACCGAGCAAAATCCGGCGATTACGGCTGCACTTAGGCCGGACGCCGCTCAAGCTCATAGCGCGGGCTGATCGGCGGCGATGGATTCAACTGAGTCGCGATCAGCGACGGCCGCGTCCGATACCGGTCGAACAATGCATCCAGCTTCTTCCGGCCGCGCCAGTTCATCACCCCGCGGGTCAGTGCGAAATCCATCGGACAAATAAACGCCAGGTCCATGACCGACAGCCAGCCCGGCGCGAAACCCTCATCCGTCACGCGCGTTTCCAGCCAGTCCAGGCATTGCTCCACACGCGCCCGTTGCTGGGTCAGGTAATCGGAGTTTTCGGCCGTCAACCCATCCACCCACAGGAACCGCAAATTGATCATACTGGCGGCACAGGTCGAAAGCGTCGCCAGAGTCGTCCTGTCCTCCCATTCGCGATCCGGCCGGACCAGCCAGGGTGCCAGCGGCGGCGTGTCGGTGGCGGCGGGCGCGCCAGGATAGGTCTTGAGGATATAATCGACGATCACATCCGACTCCCAGATGGTCTGGCCCTTATCCTCCAGGACCGGAACCGCGCGGGTCGGACCCGGCCATGGAGCCGTCATCGGCACGCTGCCGCGGTTCGCGGGCTCGAACGGCAGGCCTTTTTCCAGCAGCACGATACGCACCTTACGCGCGTACGGCGATCCATCTGTGTAATGCAGTTTCATGCCCCGATCGGGCCTAACGCCGTGCGGACTGTCAAGAACGTACGGGCACGCCATCGCGTTTGGCGCGGCGGTGCGGGTCAGGTACGCACGGACCATGAACCAACCTCGCCCCGCCCAGGCCCCAACCCGGCATGCTCACGGCGCGGCAGAGCCCTTGCGCCGTGACCCTGGCGCCCCGCCTGTCAAAATGATACCGAGCCGCCGAAACACCCCCCTCGGAGCCCTTCATGTCCGCCATCGTTGACATCACCGCCCGCCAGATCCTCGACAGCCGTGGCAATCCCACGGTCGAAGTGGACGTGACCCTCGAAAGCGGGGCCAAAGGCCGCGCCGCGGTGCCCTCCGGCGCCTCGACCGGCGCGTATGAGGCGGTGGAGCTGCGCGACGGCGACAAGTCCCGCTACAATGGCAAGGGCGTGCTCAACGCCATCGCCAATGTCGAGGGTGAGATTTTCGATGCCATCGCCGGGGTCGAAGCCTCCGAGCAGGTCGCCATCGATGAGGCGATGATCGAGCTCGACGGCACCCCGAACAAAGCCCGCCTCGGCGCCAATGCGATCCTCGGCGTGTCGTTGGCCGTCGCCAAGGCCGCCGCGATCGAGCAGGGCGTGCCGCTGTATCGCTATGTCGGCGGCGCCTATGCCCGCACCTTGCCGGTGCCGATGATGAACATCATCAACGGCGGTAAGCATGCCGATAATCCCATCGACATCCAGGAATTCATGATCCAGCCGATAAGCGCGCCCACGGTGGCGGACGCGATCCGCATGGGGTCGGAGATTTTCGCCAATTTGCGTTCGGCCCTGCATCATGACGGCCACAACACCAATGTCGGTGATGAGGGCGGTTTCGCGCCGAACCTGAAATCCGCCGATGAAGCTTTGGGCTACATCGCCAAGGCGGTCGAAAAAGCCGGCTATCGCCTGGGCGAGGACATCACCTTCGCCCTCGACCCCGCTTCCACCGAGTTCTTCAAGGACGGCCAGTATCACCTTGAAGGGGAGGGCAAGGTCCTCGATGGTGCCGGCATGGTGGCGTATCTGGCCGATCTCTGCAGCCGTTATCCGATTATTTCGATCGAAGACGGTTGCGCCGAGGACGATTGGGACGCCTGGAAGCTGCTGACCGACACCGTTGGTAAGACCGTTCAGATTGTCGGCGACGACCTGCTGGTGACCAATCCGGAACGTCTGCGCCGCGGCATCCAGCTCGGTTCCGCCAACGCCATCCTTGTGAAAGTCAATCAGATCGGTACTCTGTCTGAGGCGCTGGAGGCAGTTGAACTCGCGCATCGTGCCGGCTGGCGCGCGGTGATGAGCCATCGCTCCGGTGAGACGGAAGATGCAACGATCGCCGATCTGGCGGTGGCGACGAATTGCGGGCAGATCAAGACGGGGAGCCTGTCGCGCAGTGATCGGACGGCGAAATATAATCAGCTGATCCGCATCGAACAGGAACTCGGCGCCGCCGCGCGCTATGCCGGGCGCAGCATTCTGCGGGGCTGATCGGCGGCCCAATTGCCAATTCTCCCCCTCCCCTTGCGGGAGGGGGCGGGGGGGAGGGGTGACATGGCACGGCTTCGCGGGGGATTACCCCTCCCCCCGCCCCCCTCCCGCAAGGGGAGGGGGAGTGCTTTGCCCCGCGGGCTTGCCACCGCCCCGGCGCAGCATCGCCCGCCCGCCGAAAAACAGCGCCAGCCCAACCGCGATCGGCACCCCACCGACAACCGGCACGATCCAGATGAACGTCTGCGCATAGGCATCGCGGCTCGGCCCGAACAGGTCCGGCAGCAGGATCATCAGGTAAACCGCCGAACACAGCCCGGCCGCCCCGGCGATCAGCGCCCCCGCCGCCATCAGCAGCCAGCCGAAGAAGCGCCAGACCGGCGACGGTGTATCGCTCATACGCTTTCTCCCCGTCCGCGCCGCAGCGCCTCTGCCCCCGCCGCGCCCGGGCGGTAGAAGGTGTTATAGGTGTCAAACGGAATGATCCGGCCGTCGCTTTCCACGAAATGCACGCAGGATCGCTTGACCGTGCCGAGGTCGAAGTTGAACCGGTCCAGGAACTGTGAAATCACCACCCGGAACGTGTGTTCGTAGCTCAATGCCTCCGGCACCACCGCCTCCGGCAGGCAGCACAGCAGACCGGCCAGCTTGTCGGAGGTATCGGCCTGCGCCGTCGATAGTGACAGCAGCTCAAAAATCTGCCGCCGGAGTTCCGGATAGGCCTCGAACGTGACCGCGTTCGGCACCGCCGCCACGAAGACCTCGCGCGGCAGCAACGATGTGATGGGCTGCACCGTTGCCCCCTTGCGCAGCCCGTAGCCGATACATATCTGATCGGGGTTGCAGGGCAGGGGGATCATATCGGCCAGATCAAACACGCCGGACTCCGCGACCCGGCGGCGGATTTCGGTCAGCACGATGCGGTGTTTTTTCGCATCGAACCCTTCGTTGCGGCCGGCGTCCTGAATCGGCTGGATGGTTACGCCGCGCACGCAGCGCCAAGTCAAAGCATGGCGGATAATTTCGCCAATTTCGTCGTCGTTGACGCCTTTTTTCACGGTGACGACCAGGGTGGTGGAGATATTGTTGCGTTCCAGTGCCTCCAGCGCCTGCTGCCGGACCCGCACCAAATCGGCGCCGCGCAGGTCCATCAGTGCTTCGCGCCGCAGGCTGTCGAATTGCAGGTAGACCTCGAACCGCGGCATGAACCCGGCCAGCCGTTCCGCGAACCCATCCTCCCGCGCGATCCGCAACCCATTGGTATTCACCATCAAATGCCGGATGGGCCGTTGCTTCGCCGCCGCCAGAATGTCGAAGAAGTGCGGGTGCAACGTGGGTTCACCGCCGGAGAACTGGACCAGATCGGGCTCCCCCTCCGCGGCAACGAGCGCGTCCAGCATCCGCTCGATCTCCGCCAACGGGCGGTGCGTGTCGCGTTTGACCGACGAGTCCGCGAAACAAACCGGGCAGGTGAGATTGCAGGCGTCGTTGACCTCGATAATCGCGAGGCAGGAGTGCTGTTCATGATCCGGGCACAACCCGCAATCATAGGG
>CAIUPC010000509.1 GCA_903900905.1 uncultured Acetobacteraceae bacterium | reverse complement strand
ATCGGATGGGCGGCGAGGTCGTCGGTGCGCACGTCACGCAGCGCACCGGCCTAGCGGCCGATGGGGGTGCGGGCGAAGTCGCAGATAAATGCTTCAGACATGGTGTGTTTCTCCCTGGGTCTTGCCGGTGGCGGTGGCTCCGCGCGGCGGTGGTACCGGTTTAGCGCGGGGGATGGCGGGCGCCAAGGCGGGAGGGGGTGGTGGGTGCTTTGGGAGGGCGGCAAAAAGTCGATTGCGATACCGAATGGCGCGCGCTGGGGAAGCCGGCGCCGACGTGTTCCGTCCAGATTAGCCGGGGTAAAAATCCGGGTCGCGAATTTGATCGATCGACCACGGGCAGACCTCGGGAAAATCTTCGATGCTGGTTTCCTCGAAGGCTTTCGCCCTGGCGTCCGACCACGCGTCCTGTAACCATTCCGGATCGGCGAGACTATTTTTCAGACTCGGGGTCTTCATCAGCCGCCGATCGATCATCCGGCGCTGTTCGCGCAAAGTGCCCTGCCAGCTTTTGCCCCGCCGCTCGGGCTGTGCCTGCCACTTGAGCAAATGCGCCAGAAGCGCGCCCATGCGATTGGCCAGTTCGCGCTGTTCGCTCTTGCCAACGTCTTCAACCTCATCGGCAATATGCTCGATATCGAGCTGTGAAAACTGACCGGAGCGCAGCAGCGCGGCCTGCTCGTTGGCCCAGGCGACGATATCGGTGTCGTAAGTGGCCTTCATCACGGCCTCCGCTGTGTTGGCATGCTGGTCGCAATCTGGTTCTTCGGGTGGGCGTTCGTCAACGCTCCGTTCCAACGGCCGGGCGGGAAGGGCCGGTGGCCGCTTCGGGTGCCGCCAAAAACCCGACCTTGAAGCCAAATGGCGCGGCGATCCGTGACAATGTGTCCAGGGTGGGGTTGGCCTTGCCGTTTTCCAGCTCCCACACCTGTCGCGTGGTCAGTTTGAACACCTGCCCGAACCGGGCCTGAGTCATGCCCAACGCGTGCCGCATGCGGCTTATGGCCTCGGCGATGGGGAGGCCGGTGTTCGTGATGTCTTCCTGTAATAAGCGGCGGCGCTCGCGGATGTCCTCTTTGGCGGGCGGTTTGGTGCGGGGCATGATATTAACCGATCCTGAGCTGATCGAGGGTGGCGGCGATCTCCTCGCAGCGGGCCATGGCGCGTTCGATTACGACGGCCGGAACCCCGATGACGCGGGCGAGAGCGGGCAGGCTGCGGAGTATTTCCGCCTTGGAAGCCAGGCTCGCCTTCAGTTCGGCCGGATCCATCACGCCGTCGGCGGCGATGTCGCATACCGTGTTCCAGTCGGGCGAAAGATCGCGGCTGGCACCGCCCGCCGTTCGCATGCAGGCCCAGGTCGTGGTGCGGCGAATCCCGGTCGGGTCCAGCCGCATGGGGCAGAAATCGAATAATGGGGTCAGCCGGATGCTGCCGTCCTTGGCTTTTTGCAAGGCGGTATTGCGGCCGTGATTGTCGGGATTGCCCAGAGCCAGATTCAGGACATCGCGTAAGACGTATTCCGTCACTTCCGTGGCCGGATCGGTGCAACAGGCTTTGATGACGGCCAGATAGGATTCGTGGCTGGTTTCATGTCCGAAAGCCGCGATGCCGGATGCTGCCGTCAGGCTTTCCTGGCCGAGCCGGATGACGCGGTCATCCTGAATCTGGCGATCAAAACGCGGCATGACCAGAACGCCGTTCCGGTACAGCAGCGGACGCGCGCATCTGAGTCCGAAGTGGCGGGCCAGTTCGAGGTAGGGGGCCTCGGCGGCGAGGATCAGGCTGGTTGCTTCATGCTTATCGCCGATCCATTTGACGATGGCATGGTCTTTGGCCTCGCTGTCGGCGACGAGCGGGTCAGGATACCAAAGCCCATCGCGGGCCTGCGTCAAAAGTACTTTTGGCCAGGCGCCCTGCACGCCGGAGGAGCCGGAGACCTGGGCGGCGAATGCGTCAGCGAGGGTCAGGAATCGCTCATCCAGATTGAACACGTCATCCAGTTTCAGGCCTTGGGGGACGAAATGGAGCAGACGGGTTTGCTCAGCCTCCCAGGCTTCCTTGACTCGGATATTGCCGACGGGAGAGCCACCGGCGCGGCGCAGGAGGGGCGCGTCACAGGAGGGCGAATTGGCATCGAGCCCTAATGTCGCCGCCAGAACCTCGCGCGGGCGCCCTTGCGGCAGCAGATCAAGCAGAAACGGCGGCCAATGGGTGGAGTGCCGCCACTCCAGCGAGAGCGGATATCGCACGCTAAGGGCGGTGTGACCGATGACCGTGCCGGTCAGGTCCGGGTCGTGGGTGAGGCAGTAATCGAGGTCATAGTCCAAGGTCGTTGGACCATGGCGGCCGGCGGCTTCATCCGCGAAGGTGACCGTCGCCGCGTCATTCCAACGGTTGGCGGCATGAATCTGCAGGGTCAGGGTCGTCGCCATTCAATCCATCCAAATGGATAGAATTGGGCTTAAATCAGGTTATACCATCCATATCAATGGATATTTATCGAGCCTAACGCCGCTTCGCCGCCACGGCACTGTCGCGCGCCGCGGTCGCCAGCACGTCTGCCCGCTCGTTGAGTGCGATTCCAATATGCGAACGCACCCAGCGCCACTCGATCTCGTGCGCTTTCGCCGCGTCCAGAATGCGCTTCCACAGGTCCATGTTCGCGACCGGATCGCCAGCGGCGTTGCGCCAGTTCTTGCGCACCCAGCCGGTGTGCCAGCGGGTGATGCCGTTCTTGAGGTATTCGCTGTCCGTGTTGATCCGCACTTTGCAGGGGCGT
>CAIUPC010000508.1 GCA_903900905.1 uncultured Acetobacteraceae bacterium | reverse complement strand
CGAATGGCGGGGGCCCATCCCCGCGTGGGCGGGGGAACCCTGTAGGGGTGATGCGCCACCGCGACATAATCGGGACCATCCCCGCGTGGGCGGGGGAACCCTGCGCAGCCGGTCAGCCGCGACCCCGTCCGTGGGACCATCCCCGCGTGGGCGGGGGAACCGCACGGGACGCCAAACCCGAACCCGACATCGAGGGACCATCCCCGCGTGGGCGGGGGAACCTTATGCGCCCCGTCATTTTATCGCTTGACGGTGGGACCATCCCCGCGTGGGCGGGGGACCCGATCTTGTCGTCCGCCATCCGAGCCTCCTGTGGGGACCATCCCCGCGTGGGCGGGGGAACCTCTAGATAGTAAGATATTGAACTTATGAGATTATCAAAGATCAGTGGAACGTCATATCCGATGCACCAGCAAAACCCCATCTAAATCCGCCAGGGTCCGAGGCGGTAATCCAAGGGTCAGCAATCCTAAACGGCCGGGTGCTGCATCGTCCTTCCAGGCCAGGATGATCGAACCGCCAGGCATTCCATCCCACCAATCCGACATCACTTTCCAAACTCGCTCACGCACTCCGCGCGATAGATCTGGCGAGACGAAAACACCCGGTCCAATCTCTGGCATCACTGATGCCAAAAAGCCTCGGTAGCGGTCTGGCACGTCGCGCGTCACAACCACTGCCATTGGCATCAGCCTATCACCTCGGCCGCGAAAAGGGCCTTGATTCGGTCGATCATCGCAGGGATCACACTATCCCGACGCAACCGCTCTCCCACGCTACGGCGGGTGAGACGCTCGATAGAGTCGCCCACGCGCTTCTGCGCCGCCAACGCCGCCTTGAAGGCGCACGGTACCGTCAGGCCGTCACGAAACAAATCGGCAATATCCAGAATGAAACTTTGACCGGAATCCTCGTGAATAAAGCCAAGTTGGGGAATCGTTCCAGTTGCAGCCACTGCGACCGCCGCCGCGGCCTCCACCGCGCTCGCCGCATGGTTCAGCGCTTGGTTCGGTAGATCGGCCGCGAGCGGATCGGCCCGGTCGTAATGCCGACCGTTCCACCGGATGCCGACGTGCTCGGCGGTCAGGCGGTAGATTTCCTTCACGCGTGCCCCCTCTATGCCACGTAGCACGGCAATATCACGGTGCGGCAGCACTTCACCCAGGCGCCACGCATACATCCTCCTTGCCACTGCCATGCGCTCGCCCTTGGCATCAGCCCAGGCACGCGCTTGTGAGCGGGCCAAGGCGGAGCTGTCCGGCATCAGTGGCTGCGCTGTGTAAAACCGGACCCCGTCCTCGCCGATCGCTGAAAGGGCTGTGCCATGCCGGGCCAGCAGGCGCAGCGCATCATGGCTGACGGTGGAGCCTGGGCCGATCAGCACTAACGAAATCGACTGATGCGGAATGCGGTAATCGCCCGCGACCACCAGATCACTACCGGCGGCGATGAAGCGCAAGCAGCCATCTTCCACCGAGAGCGCGCCGCGTTCGAGATAGATCAGCCCATGCCGATCGGCGTGGGGAATGCGAGCCTGTTCCAGTCCGAGACGACCTCTCAGCATGGGGTCAGGCCGGACGCAGCAGCAGCATGCCGTAGCCGAACGCGGCATGGCGGCCGATACCGTGGGCGAGCAAGCTTACGAATTTTTCCGAATCCTTCACCATCAGCACGCCGCTGAGGCTGGCATCCGGCCCCTCAACGGCGCGCAGCCGGCGGGATTTGTCGCGGCGCAGAGTGAAGCTGCGGCAGAATCGCTCCAGCATCAGCCGCTCCACCGCCGCGCCGCCGGCTTCCAGGCGGGTGGTGAGCCAAGCCTGATACACCTCGCCGCGCGTGGGGCCGTCATCTGCCGCGTCGGATGGCGGTGCGCGGTAGGCATCACGCTCGGCCACCCGGTTGCGGTCGCCGTCGCGGTCAGTGCGAACGGTGGGGCGTGCGCGCAAGGTGAAGCCAAGACGGCGACCGATGGCGAAGCTGTCCGGCATGGGCTTACTAGCTAGGCTGGGTAGGCCGATCACGCTAGGAATCTCGGGGTCGGCGAAGCTCAGCGCATGATCGCGCAGCGTGTCGGCGTCATGGGTAGTGTAGCCCAGCAGCTCAGGCGACCTCACCCGCTCGGTCACCAGTGCAAAAGGCCGTGGTGTCAGATCACCGAAGGCGGCGCGCAGGGCGGCATGCAAGGCGTAACCGAGATCGTCCTCGTGCGTGCGGTCCAGCAGTCGCTGCCCCTCAGCCCAGCGAATCAGCCGCGGCACATCCGGCGCCAGTTTAATCATATGCAGGGTCATGGCGCGTGCCTCATATGCCTCACTGGCGGAAGTTGGCGGATGCGAATCATGCGGGTGCCGCCGTGCACGCCCGAGTGCCAGTTGCGATGGTCGCTCCAGGGGCGTACCTCGTCCCCATCCTGGTGAGGCTCGCTGATTGGAAGCAACAGGCGCGTCGCAGTGTCCAACGGTGGCAGACTGGCCATGGCGGCGGGTAGGGTTTCCGCTTCCACGATGCCCGCGTTGATGCGGGCACTGGGCAGACAGGGCTTGCGACCGAGAAATAGCGGCCGGGCCGGCTCGTCCAGGGCTGCCGCGAGATCGGCCAGTGTGGGCGCTTCGTCCGCATCGTCCAGCTGCAATGCCACCACCACGCGCTTGTCGGCGTCGTGATCGCGCCGGCGAATATGCGGCGAGCCGTAGGTGGCGCCGGCGCGGCCTTCCGGGGCGCCGCGCGTGGTCCAGCCCTGGTCATTGGCGCCGAGTTGAGCCGTCTGGAAGTCGGTCAGAGGTTGGCCTTCGCGATCGATGCGGGCGGCGTAGTGCAGGCGTTGCTGCAAGCGGGCCAGGGCAGCACGGTGATGGCGCTGCCAGCCCAGCGCGTTGGCGAGCAGGCCGGTAAGCATGGAGGCGGCGGGGAATGCCTCGATCACGCCCAGCGAATCTACGGCCTCGCCGCCGAAGGCCAGCAATGGGCCTTCCAGCACCAGCCGCAGATACGAAGCCATTAGCCCGCCTCGCGGACGGCGGCGGCGGCCCAGATGGCGAGATCATCCAGCGGCGTGGTGTGGGTGATGCCGGGCAGATCGAGGTCGGTGGTACAGAGGGCCGCGCGCTGCTCAGTCTGACCATAGGCGCCATCGAACTGGCGCAGCTGCTCGGCCAACCTCGTGCTGGCGCTGCGCAGCAGATCGTTGGATGTCAGGTCGACGGCATTGCGGAATGCGCCGGCCAGCGAGCGTGGCTGGCGCTTGCCGGCTTCCACCAGCATCAGTTCGGCATAGGCATATGGCGCGGTACTGCCCTTCTTGGCGCCGGGCGAGACGGTGGCGATGAGGTGGAGCAGATGTTCCACCACCTTGGCCGCCAGTTCGCGATCATCCCCAAGATTGGCGACGAGCGCCGGCACATCGATGACGACGTAGCCGTAGAAGAGACCGGAGGTGAGTTCGGTCTCAAAGATGCCGGCCGTGCCTGCCTCGCTTGGGTCGGCCTGCCGCAGATCGTCCACCACGGTGAAATAATCGCTCTCGCTTTCCTCTTCATGCACGGTGAAGGCGTGGGCGACATGGATGGCGGCGTCGGTGTTGGCCTCCGGGTCGGAGGTGACCATGCGGCCAAATAGGGCGGATTCCAGGCCGGCGGCGAGATTGCCGGCGACCTCGCGCATGGCGGCGAGGTTCTTCTTACCGGCGCCCTTGGCGAGGGCAGCCTCGATCACCGCCTCGCTCTGCTTCGCTCCGCCAGCAGCCGCAGCTTGCTGGGCGAGGCGAGAGAGATAGTCGATTTCCGGCTGGCCCAGTAGCAGTGCCTGACGGCTTTTCACTTCCAGACTTTTGTCGCCGAACAGCTTTTTGACCAGAGCCACGCGGATGGCTTCCGCCACATCCTCGGCCGCATCGGCGATGTGCGGCATAATCTTCCGTTCGACCACCTCGCGTGAGCGCACCGCCATTGGGGCCCCGATTTCGGCCAGCGCCCATTCGTCCTTCACCGTCCGCCAATGGCGCTTGAGGCATTGCGACGAAACGCGAATGCGCGAGCTGCCTCCGTAGGGCAACCGTTTGGCTAGCCCAGCGTCGTCGCGGTTGAGCAGCACGGCGGGGTAGGAGGCAAGCGTGTGGATCTGGATGAAGCGGGCGTTCATGATGTGTTTCCTGATGGAATAGCGTGGTTCAGGCGTCAGATCGGGCTTCGGCGCGGTAGAAGGCGCGGGCAATGGTCATACGATCGACCTCGCGGCCACCGCCCAGCACGAGACGGGCCAATTGATACGGGTGCAGACTGCCTCCCTTAGAGACCACGAAGCGCACCATGCGCGGCAGAACGACTGGGAAATCCTTCTCCTGCGCTTCCAGCAGCGTGGTTAGGCGACCTTCATTGTAGCCGGCGGTGAACAGCGCTTCGCCCAGCGCGGTAAAATTGTGCAGCGGCGAAGGAGCCGCCAGCGCGAGTAGATGGATCAGCAGTGCCCAGTGGTTCAGCCCGGCGCCGCCCAGCCACGCCTCAGGTACGTTTCGGGCTAGCAGACGGTGCAGCGTGGGGGCGGTGGGAGTGGCGGCGCGCAGGTCCATGCGACGCAATTCGGCCAGGGGGCCAGTGCCAAAATTCTCTTGAGCAAGCCGGATGATGAGGGCGCCCACGACGTCCTCCTGCGTGCGCGGCGTGGTGTTGGCCATTACAGTCTCGGTCATGCGGTGGGGCTTTCCGTGAGATAGGGGCTGATCTTGTCGTTGAACCGCGCGGCACTGCTCAGCCGGTCCTGCGCACGCACGACGGCGCGGAAACGCCGACGGGAGGAGCGGGCGGCCTCGTGTTCGGCTTCCTCCAGTAACCGCTGGGCCAGCGCCCGCAGTTTGCGCACCCAGACACCGCGCATCTGGTCGCGTCTGTCGGGGTCGTCTTCGTCCACCTCAACCCAGAGATCGGGAAAGAAACCCCGGTCCACCTCGGTGTCGAAGCGTTTCAGGAACGGTTCGGCCTTGCGCTGGCTTTCCTTGTCGTCGGCCTTGATTTTGTCGGGTCCGTTCTGGAACAGCGACAGCAGTGCACGTTTGAGCACCTGGTTCTGCATCAGCCCGGCCAACTCGACGCGGTCATGCGCCGCCTGCGCCGCATGGTCGGTGGCGCGCTCGCGCGGGCCGGATTTAATCTTGCGCGAGAGCGGTACGCGGCGTTCATGATAGCCTTCGGTCTTGCCTTGGCCGCGTACCAGCGCGCGAGCCAGGATGTGCAAACCCTCGGTGGCGTCGTCAACCGCCTCGCGCTGCAATGGTGCCTTGGTAACGTTGAACATGAACTCCACCATGCGGCGATAGCCCAGCCCGCTGCCGTTCACCGTCAACGACTTCGTGGTCCCGTTCTTCTCCACCACCACCGGCGACCATGGATCGCCCGTCACCCCACCCGGAGTCGGCACAATGCGCGGCGCCTTGGAAGTGCCGGCATGGGCCACCAGCCGGCCCAGTTCGCTGGACAGCCGCACCCGCCGGCATATTTCGATAAAGTATTCATCCAGTGTGTCCTGCCGCAGCGAGTCCGAGCCATCCCATGGCGTCAACCAAAGCAGCGCCAAGCCACCTTGCGGGGCATACATCCCTCCGCCCAGCTTGCCGCGCAGGACCAATACTTGCCGCAAATCTCGTCGCCACTGCGTTGCTGGCCCGCCCGGTGGGGCGATGCTGATCGCGGCGCGATTGGCAAAGCCGCCATTCATACGGCTGATGCCGTAATTACCAGCCCCGAGGAAGCCTTCCATGGTTTGTAGCGTGACAAGCGTAAACAGCCAATCTTCCGCCGTCGCGTTGATCATGACGGCCTGCTTGATGTCGTGGTTCTTGGCTGTCACCAGCATGTCCAGCCCATCGGGTGTGGTAATACGGTTCTTCAACTCGGCCAGATTGCCAGAGGGGATCGGTGGCTGCAGCAAGGCCGGCTTGCTCAGCTCGGTGACGAGGCTCCAGGGTTCATCATTGGGATAATCGGGTGTGAGGCGCTGTAGTAGATCGCGCCATTCGGCTTCAGTCTCGGGCGGGCTGTTAAGGCCGGCGCGGTGCAGCGCGATGGCGGCGAGCAGCACCAGGAAGGAATGCCAGGCATGGCGCTGATGCGCCCGCAGCGCCGGGAAGCTCGTCACCTCGTCACGCGTGAGGCCGGCCAAGACGCCGGGGAGGTTTAACGCCGCTTCGGCACGATGCTCACCGGCCACGCGGATCAACGGTTCAAGCAGCAGGTTCATGAGGCTCTCTCTCCCAAGAGCATATTATTAACGAGACAGAAATTTTACGTAAGATGCAAGTTCATCGGCGTTCTGGGGAGCGCATGCGACTACCTCTGAATACCTCCTCTGATAGGGCGTGATGAACGCGCAGACCAAAACGATCATAGCGCAGAAGCGATGCACCGAACTGGAACGTGATCCCCGCCGCCCCCTGCTCGACTATCAGTGGTTTCTCATCCGGCCCGACGCCCTCGGCCAGATAGTGCCGCACCCGCAATTGCCCGATCGGCTGGCCGAACGGGCCGATGACGTCGTCGAATCGCACCAGCCGATCCTTTGCCCCGAGCCGCGTGGCCCAGGCATCATCCTCGGGCAACTGGAACCGGCTGAACGGCGCCGCACGGTCCAGCAGGGCAAATTGTGCAGTCTGGCGCTGCCCCAGCTCCGCGCCATAGGCTTTGTCCAACACCGCCGGCCAAGCCGGATCGCGCGCCCGCAGGTCCGTTTCAATCTCCTCCAGTATTTGCGGATGCGTCGCCCGCTCTACCAGCAGCCGGTTCATCGCCGGAATTTCCCACACCGGCCATGTCTCGATCAACCGCCACGTCGCCTCGATGATCCGAGCATCCGGATAGACCAGACCGAATCCATGCCGACCAGCTTTGCCGCGTAGAAGCCCCAGCAAATCGCGCATGACGGGCGTCAGAACCACGACATGCGGTGCCTCGAATCCAGCCGGCCGCTCGCGCCCGGCATGGCGGTGCAGCCGGCCAATGCGTTGCAGTAGAACGTCCATGGGGCAGAGATCGGTGATCAGCAGGTCCGCATCCAAGTCGAGGGATGCCTCCAAAGTCTGCGTGCCCACCACAATCCGCGCCGCGCGGGGGCTGTCCTTGCCGAGAACCTTTTCGACCTCGGCATCCAGCAGCAGTCGGTCTGACGCGCTGAACCGACCGTGATGCAGCGTGGTAACATCGCCTACACGGAACAGCGCCGCTTCAACGCCCAATGCCTCGATGGCCTGGGCGGTGGCGATCGCGGCGCCCACGGTGTTGCGGATGACCAGGAGCTTGGCGCCGGCATTGGCCGCCGTCCGTACCATGGCGGCAATGCGCTCCGGCGCGTCCAGCCAAGGCTCGGTGGCGATCCGCACTGTCTTGCCCTCCTTCGGCGGGGCGATCGGCAGTACACGTGCCTCCCCCGCTTCCGCCCAGCCATAGGCAGGATAGGCAAGCGTCTCCGCCGCAGCCAGATCGCGCGGCCTTGTGCCCAGCAACCGCGCCTGCGCGCCCGCTCCGAGCGTGGCGGACAGCAGCAGTGCATGTCCGCCCGCCTGTAGATGGCTTTGCAACAGGTTGGCCAGCAGCACCTCCATGAATCGGTCTGAGGCATGCACCTCGTCCACCACTAGTAGATGTCGCAGTAGGGCGGTGCCGCGCAGATGGGCGTGGCGGGTGGCGATGCTAGCCAGCAGCACCTGATCAATGGTGCCCACAGCGATCTGCGCCGCCAAGAAGCGCTTGGGATGCTCGGCCGCCCAGCGTTGCGCGCGCTGCCGGTCGGTGGGCACGTCATCCCATTCGAAGCCGAATTCCGGCAAGCTGTGCCCGCGCGCGTTATCGGCGCCGACCTGACCAGGTACGGCGAGCACAACGACGGGGCGATCGTCTACGGGGAACAGCGCGTCACTTAGTTGCTGGATGCGCCTGAACATCTGCGTGGCCGCCACCCGCGTTGGTAGGGCGAAATACAGACCGTCCACCGAGCCCTCGGTGAACAGATGCACGAAACGCCACAGCGCCGCCTCGGTCTTGCCAGATCCAGTCTCCGCTTCCAGCACCACGCAATTGGCAGGCGGCGTGGTGGCGTACTGCTGGATCGGCCGCGGCGTCGGCACGGCGAACAAGGAGGCAAAATCCGGTTGACGGACCCGCACCCCTTGGCGCCGATCCTCGACGGCCAATCCCACGGCGCGCAGGGCGGCAAACGCCGCGCTGCGCGATGTCAGCATTCGATCTGGATCGGCTCCGTGGGCAAAAGGAAAGAACTGCGTATCTGACCCAAGCCAGTCCGCCAGCATCAGTAGGCCAGCGAAGGAATGATCGAATTCAGGTGTGTCCGGCAGTGCTGCGGTGGCGAGGAAGGCGGGAGCGAACCACCGCTCCAGGGACGCACGCATCGGGGCAAGCTCAGCGATCGGATCGCTGCCAGCGATCGCCCGCCAATGGTCCCTCGACGGTTTGACCTTCCAAGGACGCCCATGATGGGCGAACACCGCGTCCCAGATTTCACTGTCCGGCGTGCCCTCGAACCAGTCGATGAGCGGCTGTAGACGCAGCTCGTCGATCAGGCGGTTGCCGAGATCGTCAGCGTTACTTCCTCTGAGCAGCCAAGCCAATTGATCGATATGCCCGACAACCGGCGCCCCTGGGTCCAGCCGCGCGCGAAACCCGCGGTTGGCTTTGCCAATATCGTGCAGGAAGGCCAGTGCGGCGAGCCGGGCGCAGTCGGTATCATCAAGTGTAGTCAGCCCTGCTGTGCGGGCGAGGCGGTGATTGAGTGTCGGCTGGGCCAGTAGCGCCTCTATGACTGCGGCGACATCAGCCGAATGATCGATCAGGCTGTGCCAACCGATGATTCGGCCGGAAGAATTCCTGCAAATCTTGGCCCAAAGCGCGGAGGGCGTTGGCGGCGTCGGACTGGAACAATTTGTCATTTCGATATAATCCCAAAACTTTATGAATCTTCAAGGCATCACAAACGCCCTTCCTTATACCGACAGGGGCGACAAGACCCGGATTATCCTCTTCCGGGCGCACCATCCGGGTCGGGCTCTATTCGCTACGCTCACTGGGCCGCTGAAGGAGCGTCCCGGTCCTTCGGGTGACGATCCTTCGCGCAAGAAAGTGCTCTTTAGGCCGCAGACGCGGCCAGCCCTGGCTTCGCCAGGCTTAGGGGCCAGCCCCTCGGCGCGCTGCAAGGGGCTTCCGCCCCAGCTTCCTCCGTCTCCGCAAGCGCTCCGACTCCGTGCAGCCGGGTCCCCCGCGAAGCCCCTTTCCGCTTGCACACCCCGGTCTCGCCGACGGGCAGGAAGCAGCGCGCTGCTTCCAAGCCCAACGGAGAAAAAGGACATGACCAACACACGATCCGACATCTACACCCGCATCACCGACCGCATCCTTGCCGATCTTGAGCAGGGCGTCCGCCCCTGGCATCGGCCATGGAACGCCGAACACGCCGCCGGAAAAATCACCCGCCCGCTTCGGCATAACGGCATCCCCTATAAGGGTATCAACGTTGTGATGCTGTGGTCTGCCGCCGTGGTGCGCGGGCACACCTGCCCCCTGTGGTTGACCTTCAAGCAAGCCCTTGAACTCGGCGGGCATGTGAAGAAAGGCGCAAAGGGCGAGCTGGTGGTTTACGCCGATCGCATCACCCGCACCGAGACCGACGCAAAGGGCGAGGAAACCGAGCGGGAAATCCCCTTCCTCAAAGGCTACACGGTGTTCAATGCCGAGCAGTGCGAAGGCCTGCCCGCGCACTACTACGCCAAGCCCGAGGCCCCTGCCGTCCCCCTGCCCGCACGCATCGACGCCGCGGATCGCTTCTTTGCCGCGACCGGTGCCGATATTCGGCACGGCGGAACCCGCGCCTACTACGCCGAAGGCGCGGACTATGTGCAGATGCCACCCTTTGAGACGTTCCGCGATGCGGAGAGCCACGCCGCTACCCTCGCCCACGAGCTGACCCACTGGACGAAACATCCCAAGCGCCTGGCGCGCGACATGGGCCGGGTGGCGTGGGGTGACGAAGGCTATGCGAAAGAAGAGCTGGTCGCCGAGCTTGGCGCGGCTTTCCTGTCCGCTGACCTCGGCATCACGCCAGATGTCCGCCCCGACCATGCCGCCTATATCCAGTCATGGCTGGCCGTGCTGAAGCACGACAAGCGGTTCATCTTCACCGCCGCCGCACATGCGCAGCGCGCGGCTGATTATCTGCACGGCCTGCAACAGCCGCAGCAGATCGAGGAGGAGCGGGCCGCCGCATAGGCGGCCCGTCAGGAGGTAGCCCCATGTTCCTCAATCACTATGAATGCCCGCGTTGCGACGGTGCCTGGTCCGACAGTTGGTTCTGTCAGGTAGACGACGACTGCCCACATTGCGGTCTGCGTCACGTCTCACCCGAGAACAGCCTGGAATGCGACGACGCGGCCGATTATGCGCAGGAGGAGGCCGCATAGGCCCCCTCCCCTTCCTCAGGTTCAACTCGCCGCGTTCTCTCTTCCTGGAGCGCGGCGGCCTGACGTCTCCCGTCCGTGCGGATGCGGCAGCCGACTCTTGGGGGGACACCCCCCGCCGCAGGGCATCCCCCCGCGCGACGGTACCGTCATCGGCCATCCCCCTCCGCAGAGCGGTTGCACGATTTCAGTGGGAATTTATTGCTATTTCGTGCTATACTGGTCGCTACCCATGGCAGACGACGCACACGCACTCGAAAAGCTCCGTATCCAGGCCGCGCTGCTGCTGTCGCAGGCACGCGCTCAATCCGACGCGGTACAACGGGCACTTTCTGCCTTACCGGCAGATAGCCCGTTGCGCTTACGCTTGGCGGGCATCGCCACACAACTCGCCAACGCCTCCAGTGGGCTGACCGTCGCCCTCAACGGCCCCTTATTCTCCCTGACCCAGACCGACCTCGTTGCCTGGAATGCCGTCGTGAACGTGGACGCGATCAGTGCTCTGCTTGCCGAAGCGGCTGCCCAAACAGCAGCTGGTAGCACGGCCATGCAAACACTCGCTATCGCCGCTTCTGCCACCCGTCAGGAGGTACAAACCCTTGCCACGGATATCTTCGAGCGGCGGATTTTCGATGGGTACCTGCGCTTCGATTCGACTGAAGACGAAGAGGCTTTCCGCCGGCGCGAAGCCGCGTGTCGGCAGTATATCGACGCTCAGCTTGCCCGGCACACGCCGGAAGGCGACCTCAATGCCGGCGGCGGCGTGCTGGGTTACATGCTGGATGCCCACGCGCATGGCGCGGGCGACAGTCCCGACTTCGCACCACGTTGGAACGTGATGGTGGAGAAGGTCCAGCAGCAGCGCGCCGCGATGCTGGCGGCGGGGCAGTCCACGGAAGAATTCGACCGCACTCTCCTCGCCAACGTGCGCGCGTTCCTCAAACACAAGCGATTGACCGATGCCGAAATCGACGCGCGTCTGGCGCAATATGCCAACCCGCTCGATGCCGTGAAATCCGAGATGGCAAACGATCGGGCCAGCCGCCGATTGGAAAATCAGATCGAGTTGACGGCGCTACCGACCGCTGCGGTTCCCCCGCTACCGCGTGTTACAGTGATCGAGGATGGTGCGGCGCCTGACGTGCCCTTGACCATTGACCCCGAAGCAATACGCGCACGGCTGAAAGCCGCCGGTGTCTTGACCATTGGCAGCGTCGAACCTGCGGCTGGTCATGGTCTCCCGCCCCAGAAATCGGCCGGTAAGCCAGGGCAAAGCGTCGTCAGCTAACGCCCAACCATGCGCGCGCCGTACATATGCCCCACGGAAAAGCAGGTTGCCGCATCCCGTCGCTGGCCAAGGCAATCCTCCGCAACCGCGCGGAGCTGCTGGACGTTGACCGGCTCCGCACTCGCGACGCCGTCCAAATAGGCCACAGTGAATCCCGCATCGAAGGCAAGCGCGGGGGTCACCTCGGCAGCCTTACGGTTGCCGATAGCCACCTTGGTGGTGCCATTCAAGATCCCTGCCCCAATAGCTTGAGGTAGCGTCTCAGAGACATCGACGCGGCCGCCAAGTTCACCCGAAAGGCCGCGATACAAATCGGGTAATCGACGGTCACGCGCCGTGCGCACCAGGGCTGTGACACATGCGTCGGCCGCGTCGGGCGTGAAATATGCACCGCCAGCACGCCGTTGGGCGACGTTGGCAGGCTCCCCACCTAACGCGCAGCTGCGCCGCAGATTGGCGATCAGCGCGGGCTGGTAGGCTTCCGTCAGCATGTCATTGAGGATTTCTTGACGATGCGTGGCAATGTCGGCGGGGCCAGGGGCACCGGTCGCCAGCCTCGGAGCCGCGAGGGCAACGGCTATGACGACCACCCGTAACGCGGTGCACCCGATCGGTAAATTTCTCACCGGGACCTCCTATAGACCGTGGCAATACACGGCGGAACCGGAGTAAAAACTGCCAGATGGCGACTTTATCGTCAATTTTGTTGCAGTATATACCTTGGTATTTCATTATAATATGCTGCGCGTATTCCAGTGATCGCGGGCATAACTTCAAACATCGCCGGGCACCCTTGGGTGGCCAAGGCGGGGCGCAACCCTATTGACGATAGTGTTGCATGCCCAGAAAGGACGCACGGTGCCGTTCAAGACAACAGAGGACTGGCAACTTCACGACACGGCGGGGCAGCGCAAATATCTCAACGCGTCGGAGTTCCGACAGTTTCTCGCGGCTGCTGATAGCTATCGGCAGCGACGCCGCGCGCTTTGCTATGTGCTGGCCTATACCGGCTGCCGTCTCTCGGAAGCCCTGGCCCTGACCGTCCAGCAGTTCGATGCTGAATTACGGACCCTGACCTTCCGGACCCTCAAGCGACGCCGTCTGAGTTTCCGCACCGTCCCAGTGCCGGACGTGGTGCGGGACATGCTGTGTCAAATCCCGACCGCCGCAGATGGGCGCTTCTGGCCAGTCCATCGCGCGACTGGCTGGCGGTGGCTGAAACCGGCCATGCGGCGGGCCGGTATCGCCGGAGCCATGGCCTCGCCCAAGGGGCTTCGCCACGGATTCGGTATGCGTGCCGCCGGGCAGAATATCCCCCTCCCCCTCATCCAAAAATGGATGGGGCATGCGTCGCTAACGACGACCTCGATCTATCTGGATGCCGTGGGCCCCGAGGAGCGTCAGTTCGCCAGCCGCCTCTGGTGACCCCTTGCTCGGCCCAAGATCGGCAAAATTCGCAGCAACATGCTTACATCCATACAAATGGCGTCGTGGCGTTGTGACGCCGTGGCGTCGTTTTAATCCCTCACTGTGACCTGTCGATATCCGATTGCGAGAGGTCCCCGCCTGCCCTCACCCTCCGATCTGCGTGGTGCCCGGTTGGTGTCCGGTTCGTCGAAGCGTCACGGCTCATCCGCTTGATGGTGGTGTCCGAAAGGATGGCCGGGTTCCTACCCGCCGCGCGCGGCCTGTCCAGCTCCTGCCCGCTCCATTCGCTCCGCTCCCGTGTTGGTGGACACGCCACGCTTCATCGCCGGGTTCATGGGAACCGTCCTTACGGACATCAACCATGCAACCAAGGAGATGAACCATGACCACAGAAACCAACAAACCCAAGGAAACCAGCCCGCCCAAATATCACGCCTATCACGTGGTAGAGGCGACCCGTCGAGGCCAGAAAGATCGCTGGAACCGCATCGGCGCTGCATTCGCCCATGTAGATGGCGACGGGATCACGCTGATGCTCGACAGCCTGCCGATCGCCTTTGATGGCCGTATCGTGCTGCGCGCTCCGAAGGTGGTGGAGCAGGGAGAGGGCCAGTGAGGCCCCTCCTTACCGCGGATCAGCGGGCGCTGATGCTGGCCAATGGTCAGCGCAGTGCGGAAGGGATCGACAACAGCGCGTGCTTCCCTGTCGTGAAGCTCTTCACGCCGGACGGTGCATGCACCTGGCTGTTGACCGAACTCGATCCAGACGATCCGGATATCGCCTTCGGCCTGTGCGACCTCGGCATGGGATTCCCGGAACTCGGCTGTGTCCGTCTCTCCGAACTGGAAGACGTGCGCGGGCTGATCGGCCTGCCGATCGAACGGGATCGGTATTTCACCGCCGACAAGTCCCTCTCAGCCTATGCCGATGCAGCCCGTCGTTGGGGCTGCATCCAAATGTGAGGCATCCAGTGCCCTGCCACATCATGTGGCAGGGCACATACGTCAGAAACCTTGCCAACCAGGTGGTGGGTGAAATGACGAAAGCTGATCGGAACAAGGACGCCGGGTGTAGGTCGTTCGCCATGTTCAAGAGCTCAGATGAGCAGTGTAGCCGGCCCGTGCAGCGTCATGACGTCATGACGCATTGACTTGACAACGCCACGGCGTCGTACTACAGCAAGAGCATGAAAACGCTGGTATTCCTCAGTCAGAAGGGCGGTAGCGGCAAGACAACTCTCGCCGTACACGCCGCCGTTGCCGCCCAAGAGAGCGGCGAGCGCGTCGTCATTGTGGATACCGATCCACAGCGTAGCGCGACGGCATGGAGCGAATCCCGCGACGGCGATACGCCTGCGGTTGCTCCGGTCGCCGCCGCCGCTTTAGATAACGTCATGGCGGCAGCACGTCATGACGCCATGACGTTATGCATCATCGATACCGCGCCACATGCAGCACCGGACGCCGCTCGCGTCGTCCGATTGGCCGATCTGGTCGCTATTCCGTGCCGCCCGACCGCTTTCGATCTAGCTGCGGCGGGGAGTGCCGTGGACATTGTACGCGCCGCCGGCGTGCCGGCGGTGTTCGTCCTTTCGGCGTGTCCGTTCCGCGCGCCCGAAATTGCGGAAACACGCCGCGTCCTGGAAGGCTTCGGGCTGCCAGTTTGTGCCGTCGAAATCACGGACCGGCGGGCATTCGCGCGCGCCGTCGCCACGGGCAGGGCGGTGACGGAGTTTGAATCTCACGGCAAAGCCGCGGAGGAGATTCGGGCGTTATGGAATTGGAT
>CAIUPC010000507.1 GCA_903900905.1 uncultured Acetobacteraceae bacterium | reverse complement strand
TGTTCGCCTTACGGCATCCACTTCTCCTACGACACCTTCGCGCTGTCGCATGGCACCGGCACGGCGCTGACCAAAGCGGGCGGGAATTCCTGGTATTTCGTCACCGCCGATTACGCGTTCGGATATGCGCTGGAGCGGGATTCGATGGCCGCGGTGCGGGCCGCCGGCGGCACGATCCGCGGCGCTGTTCGCGCCCCGCTGGGCACGTCCGACTTCTCGTCTTATCTGGTGCAGGCTCGCACATCCGGCGCGACGGTGCTTGGCTTCGCCAATGCCGGCACGGATCTGCAGAACTGCCTGAAGCAGGCGGCCGAGTTCGGCGCCCGCCGCGGCGGCTGGAAAGTGGCGACCCTGCTGATGCAGGTCAGCGACATCACCGCCCTGGGACAGGATGTCTGCGAAGGCCTGATGTACACAGACTCGTTCTATTGGGATCTGAACGACAAGACCCGCGCCTGGTCGAAGCGTTGGGGCGCCAAGATGGGCGGCATGGTTCCCGGCCTGCTGCATGCCGGCAGCTACTGCGCCGCCACGCATTGGTTGAAGGCGGTGAAGGCCGCTGGCACGACGGATGCCGACCTCGTCGCCGCGAAAATGAAGGAACTGCCGGTTAACGATTTCTACAACGCCAACGTCAAGGTGCGCGAAGACGGCCGGGTGATGCACCAGATGTATCTGTGGGAAGTGAAGGCGCAGAAGGAATCGAAATCCAAATACGACTACTGCAAGCAGGTCGCGGTCATCCCGCCGGAGGACGCCTGGCGCCCATTGGCCGACGGCAACTGCCCGCTCGTTAAGGTCTGATCCTCCGCTCTGGCCGATCTGATCGACTGCCCCCGCTGCCGCCTTGGAAGGCGTTTCATGAGCGGCAGGGGCCTTCAAAACCGTCATCCCCGGGCTTGTCCCCATAGGCGCTACCATAAGCGGCGACGGCCTCTTTTCCCCGTCATCCCCGGGCTTGTCCCGGGGACCAATCGCGGCAGAAGCGGAAACCTTGGTCCCCGGGACAAGCCCGGGGATGACGGTTTTTTCTAAGGTCGCCACTCTTTCTTTTCAAGCTCGCCGCTCTCAAATCGCAGCGACCTTGCTTTCCACCAGGCGTGCCTACTCAGCCGCGGCCTTCTCCGCCGCCACCTTGCCCCAGGATTGCAGCACCGGCAGCACTTCCTTCGCGAACAGCTTGATGCCGCGTTCGCAGACATCGAACGGGGTGCCGCCGAAGCGGAAGGCGACGTTCAGCTCGAAATCGCCGAGCAGCTTCCGCCGCGCTTCCAGGCCACGCAGGATCTTGTCCGGGGTGCCCCAGCTCGCCGCCTGCATGAAGCCGGCGACCGCGCCCTCGAGCCCGCTCTTGCGCGCGATTTCAGCCTTTTGCTGATACGAATCGTAGCCCTTCACGGTCTTGAAGTGCTCGCCGAGAAATTCGTAATGAACGAAATTACTCTCAACGAATTTGCCCTGGTATTTCAGGGCCTCTTCTTCCGCTCGCGCAAGGTCCGTATCGCAGATCACGAATTCCGTCATCATCAGATGCGGCTGTTCGGTGCCGTGGAGTTCTTTATGCCATTGCCGCCCCTTCTCAATCGCCGGAAGCCGCATTTCCCACGGCCGATCGGCGAACATGACCATGTGGGCGCCGAGTTTGGCGGCGGAGAGGACGGAATCTTCGCTGGATGCAACGGCATAAATGCGGCCGTCCATGGAATATTGCGGCCGCGGTCGGATTTCGATGCGGGGTTGTTTATAGTATTGGCCGATGCCCTCCATGAAGCCGGTCTTCAGGGCCTCGACGATCATGGGCGCGGCTTCGTCGAAGCGGCCGCGGGATTCGTCCATGCTGAGGCGGAAGGCCTCAAACTCGCGCCGGGCCAGGCCGCGGCCCATGCCGAAGCGGAACCGGCCTTTGGAGAGCATATCCAGCACGGCGGCCTGTTCGGCGACGCGCAGCGGGTCATGCCAGGGCAGGATGACGGCGGCGGTGCCGACATCGATATTGGGGCAGATGGCCGTGAGGTAGGTCATCAGCTGAATATTATCCGGCACGAATGAATAATCAGCGAAATGATGTTCGGCGGACCAGAGGCAGTCGAAGCCGGAATCGGCGGCGATGCGGGCCAGCTTGATTTCCTCTTCCCAGACCCGGTGGTCGCTGCAGTTCTCCCAGCCATAGCTGGCGAAAACCATCATCATGCCGACGTCCATACGCTTGATCCTCCAATTGATACGCGTTGGCGCGATGCTTCCATGGACGCGGGGGGAGTGCAAGCGAGGCGGCGGCCCCGCCCGCACGTTGCGGTGAATGACAGACTGGCACAGGCTGGCACCCAACGACGCCAATATGAACGCCCCAAGGAAACGCCGCCCCATGTCCCTGACCAAGCTCCTGATCGCCAATCGCGGCGAGATCGCCATCCGCATCGCCCGCAGCGCGGCGGCCATGGGGATTGCCACGGTCTCGGTGCATGCCGAGGACGATGCGGCCTCCCTGCACACCCGCCGCACGGATGAAACGCGGGCGCTGAAGGGCAGGGGAGTCGCGGCCTACCTCGACGCCGCGGGGCTGATCGAAGCCGCGCGGGAGACGGGGTGCGATGCCATCCATCCCGGCTACGGCTTCCTGGCCGAAAACGCCGCCTTCGCCCGCGCCTGTGAGGCGGCGGGCCTGATCTTCGTCGGGCCGTCGCCGGACTCGCTGGACCTGTTCGGCGACAAGGCCGCCGCCCGCGCCTTCGCCGAACGTCACAACGTGCCGTTGGTGCCTGGCACCGATGGCCCCACCGGCCTGCCCACCGCCATCGCCTTCATGGAGCAGCTCGGGGACAACGCCGCCGTCATGGTCAAGGCCATTGCCGGCGGCGGCGGGCGCGGCATGCGGCCGGTACACAGCCAGGCCGACTTACCGGCGGCGTTTGAACGATGCCGGGCGGAGGCGCTGGCGGCGTTCGGCAATGGGGATCTGTATGTCGAGCGGCTCTTCCCCCGCGCGCGGCATATCGAGGTCCAGCTCCTCGGCGACGGCACCGGCGCGGTTGCGCATCTGTGGGAGCGGGAGTGCAGCATCCAGCGCCAGCGCCAGAAGCTGATCGAGATCGCGCCGGCCCCCTCCCTCGCGCCCGGGGTCCGCGCCCGGCTGCTGGAGGCCGCCGTGACGCTCGGCGCCGCCGCCCGCTATCGCAACGCCGGCACGTTCGAATTCCTGGTCGATGCCACCGACGCCAGCGACTCCGCCGAGATCGCCTTCATCGAGGCCAATGCCCGCATCCAGGTCGAGCACACCGTCACCGAGGAAATCACCGGCGTCGACCTGGTCGAAGCCCAACTGCGGATCGCCGGCGGGGAGACGCTGGCCGATATCGGCCTGACCCAGCCGCACATCCCCGCCCCGCGCGGCATGTCCATGCAGGTGCGCGTCAACCTGGAAACCATGAGCGCCGATGGCACCGCGCGGCCGGCCGGCGGGGTGCTGAGCGCTTATGATGTCCCGAGCGGCGCGGGCGTGCGCGTCGATGGCTACGGCTATGCCGGCTACCGCACCAGCCCGGCGTTCGACTCCCTGCTGGCGAAGGTGATCGTCACCGCCCCCTCCGGTCGGCTGGCCGATGTCGCCGCCCGCTGTGGGCGGGCACTCGCGGAATTCCGCATCGCGGGGGCGGCCACCAACATCCCGTTCCTGCAGGCGCTGCTGCGCCATCCCGGGCTGCTGGGCGACACCGTCCACACCCGCTTCGTCGAGGACCATATCGGCGCCCTGCTGCAAACCGCCGCCGAGAAACACCCGCGCCTGTATTTCGAGCCCGCCGCGCCCGCGAACGCCCCCCGCACCGCCGGTATCCGCCTGCAATCGAAGGACCCCCTCGCGATCGTCGCCCTGGGCAAGGGCGGCGACGCGCCGGCGATGGAGGCGGCTCCGCCCGTGCCATCTGACGCCTCCGGCATCGAAGGCCCCGACGGCACCAAACCCGTCCCCGCCCCCATGCAAGGCACCATCGTCAGCCTGGGCGTCGCCCCAGGCGACACCGTGCGCCGCGGCCAGGCCGTCCTGGTCATGGAGGCGATGAAGATGCAGCACGATATCACCGCCCCCGTCGGCGGCATCGTGCGCGCGGTCACCGTGGCAATCGGCGACACCGTCTTCGAAGACCATCCGCTGCTGTTCATCGAGGAAACCGAGGACGCCAGCGGCGGCGAGGTGGCCGCGGCGGCGGTGGACCTGGATTACATCCGCCCCGACCTCGCCGAAGTCCTGGCGCGGCAGGCGAAAGCCCGCGACGCCGCCCGCCCCGCCGCCGTCGCCCGCCGCCGCAAAACCGGCCAGCGCACGGCGCGGGAGAACCTGGATGACCTCGTCGATCCCGGCACCTTCCTCGAATACGGCGCACTCACCGTCGCCGCCCGGCGCACCACCACATCCATGGAAAAGCTGATCGAGGACTCCCCGGCCGACGGCTTCGTCATGGGCCTGGCGCAGATCAACGGCGCATTGTTCCCCGAAGACACCAGCCGCGTCGTTGTCGGCGCCTATGACTACACCGTCATGGCCGGCACCCAGGGCAAGCACAGCCACCGCAAGCAGGACCGTATGTACGAACTGGCGGAGCAATGGCGCATCCCCACCGTCATCTTCACCGAAGGCGGCGGCGGGCGGGGGAGCGACCCCGACTATATCTCCATCCTCGGCGGCAGCAGCGACACCTTCCACCAGGTCCCCCGGTTGAGCGGGCTGGTGCCGGTTGTCGGCATTGCCTCCGGCCGGTGCTTCGCCGGCAATGCGGTGCTGCTGGGCTGCTGCGACGTGATCATCGCCACCGCCAATGCGAGTATCGGCATGGCCGGCCCGGCGATGATCGAGGGCGGCGGCCTCGGCGTCTATCACCCGGACGAGGTCGGGCCCCTGCGCGTGCAGGTCCCCAACGGCGTGGTGGACATCGCCGTGGCGGATGAGCGGGAGGCCGCGCGCGTCGCCCGCCAATACCTGTCCTACTTCCAAGGCCGGGTCTCCGACTGGACCTGCCCCGACCAGCGCCTGCTGCGCCACGCCGTCCCCGAGAACCGCATGCGCGCCTATGACATGCGCGCCCTGATCGGCGTGCTGGCCGATACCGGATCGATGCTGGAACTGCGGTCCGGCTTCGGCCTCGGCATGATCACCGCCCTGATCCGGGTCGAGGGGCGGCCGATGGGGGTGATCGCCAATAATCCGCTGCATCTGGGGGGCGCGATCGATAGCGACGCGGCGGATAAGGCGGCACGGTTCATGCAACTCTGCGACGCGCATGACGTGCCGCTGGTTTATTTCTGCGACACGCCGGGCAACATGGTGGGGCCGGAGGCGGAGAAAACCGGCCTCGTCCGCCACTGCGCCCGCGCTTACGTGATTGGCGCCAATGTGACGGTGCCGACCTTCATGGTGATCACCCGCAAGGCCTATGGGCTGGGGGCGCAGGCGATGGGCGGGGGGAATTTGCTGATCGGGGCGTTCTGCGTGTCCTGGCCGACGGGCGAGTTCGGCGGGATGGGGCTGGAGGGGAAGGTTAAACTCGGAAACCAGCGCCAGATCGCAGGGATCGCCGATCCGGCGGAGCGGCT
The DNA here is from genome assembly GCA_903900905.1 of uncultured Acetobacteraceae bacterium. GTDB lineage: Bacteria > Pseudomonadota > Alphaproteobacteria > Acetobacterales > Acetobacteraceae > Rhodopila. Next base: position 11 of record CAIUPC010000507.1, on the reverse strand, counting down.
GGCGTTTTATG
>CAIUPC010000506.1 GCA_903900905.1 uncultured Acetobacteraceae bacterium | reverse complement strand
GCTGCGGCGGCTCCAGCAAAGAAGAGGACACCGCCAATCTGCCGGTGGGACCGGTCGAAGAGCTCTATAACAACGGCCTTGACGCGCTGAACGCACGGCGGTTCGGCACCGCCTCCACCCAGTTCTCCTCGGTCGAGCAGAATTACCCCTATTCGTCCTGGGCGGTGAACGCGCATCTGATGCAGGGCTACACGCAGTATCTGCAAAACCACTACACCGATGCCATCGGCACCCTGGACCGTTTCATCCAGCTGCACCCCGCGCATCGCAACGTGTCCTATGCCTATTACCTGCGGGCGCTCTCTTACTATGAGCAGATCGCCGATATCGAACGCGAGCAGCATGGCACCGAACAGGCGATGAACGCCCTCCAGGCCGTCATCACCCGCTTCCCCGAATCGGCCTATGCCCGTGACGCCCTCCTCAAGATCGACCTCTGCCGCGACCACCTCGCCGGCAAAGAGATGGAGGTCGGGCGTTGGTACCAAAAGCAGCATCTGTATCAGGCCGCGCTCGGCCGGTTCCAGAAGGTGATCGACGAGTATCAGACCACCAACCATGTGCCGGAAGCGCTGCACCGCCTGACGGAGGTCTACCTGATCCTCGGCCTCAAGGATCAGGCGCGATCCACCGCGGCCGTGCTGGGGCATAATTACCCCGGCAGCCCATGGTATGAAGACAGCTACGCGCAGCTCGTCGGTGACCGTGTGATGAGCCCGTCCGATGATCCGCCGGATGCGGCGAAGCGCGGCTTCCTGTCGCGCACCTGGCACTCCGTCTTCTGATCCGGCGGGCGCGGCCGCCGCATGCTCACCGCGCTTGCCATCCGCGACGTGGTCCTGATTGAGCGGCTGGACCTGTCGTTCGGACACGGGCTGACGGTCCTGACCGGGGAGACCGGGGCCGGCAAATCGATCCTGCTGGACAGTCTGGGCCTCGCCCTTGGCGCCCGCGCCGATGCCGGGCTGGTGCGCGCCGGCACCGAACAGGCCAGCGTCACCGCCTGTTTCAACGTCCGCCCGGACCATCCGGCGCTGGAGGTTCTGGCCGAACAGGGACTGCAGGTCGAAGACGACATCGTCTTCCGCCGCACCGTCGCGAAAGACGGCCGCTCCCGCGCCTTCGTCAACGACCAGCCGGTGGGTGTCGCTCTGCTGCGCCGCGTCGGGGCACTGCTGGTCGAAGTCCAGGGCCAGCATGAGCAGATGGGTCTGGCGGATCCCGCCAGCCATGCCGGTTTTCTGGACCAGTTTGGCGTGCCGGCGCCATTGCGCGATGCGGTGACCAGCGCCTGGCGCACCTGGCACGATGCCACCACCAAACTCGCCGCCGCCCGTGCCACCATCGAAGCCGCCGCCCGCGATGAGGAATGGCTGCGCCACGCCGTCGACGAACTGGCGAAACTGGCGCCGCTGGAGGGGGAGGAAGACCAGCTCGCCGCCGAACGCCAGCGCCTGCAACAGGGCGAGCGCCGGGCCGAGGCGATCGCCGCCGCCCTGTCCGAACTCACCCCGCGCGATCGCCGCAACAGCGGTCCCGCTTCCGCTTTGCGCTCCGCCTCCCGCGCGCTGCAACGCCTGGTGCCCAATTCCCAACCCGACGCCGTCAATCCGGCGGCGGAGGCGATGACCGCGCTGGAACGGGCCGAGGAAGCCCTGGCGGAGGCCGAAAACCTCCTCACCCGCCTCGCGCATGAGGCCGATGCCGATCCGCGGTTGCTGGAGCAGGCGGAGGAAAGATTGTTCGCGTTGCGCGCGGCGGCCCGTAAGCACGCTGTTCCCGTGTCGGATTTGCCCGCTTTGCTGGATCGCCTGTGCGTGCGCCTCGCCGCGATCGATACCGGGACCGCCGAGATCGCCGCATTGGAGCAGGCCGCGCGCGATGGCCAGGCGCGTTATGCCGCCGCCGCGGCGTTGCTTTCGACGGCACGGCAGGAGGCCTCGGCCCGGCTGGACGCGGCGGTCGCGATCGAGCTGCCGCCGTTGCGCCTGGACAAGGCGCGGTTTCATGCCGAAGTGGCGCTGCTGGATGAAGCCGGCTGGGGGCCGACGGGCGCCGATGCCGTGCGCTTCCTGATCGCCACCAATCCGGGGCAGGAGCCCGGACCGCTGGCGCGCATCGCCTCGGGCGGGGAAATGTCGCGGTTGATGCTGGCACTCAAGGTCGTGCTGGCGGCCGGGTCGGTGGTGCCGACTTTGGTCTTCGATGAAGTCGACTCCGGTATCGGCGGCGCCACCGCCGCCGCGGTCGGCGATCGGCTGGGCCGGGTGGCGGAGGGGCTGCAGGTCCTGGTCGTGACCCACAGCCCGCAGGTTGCGGCGCGAGGCCGCACCCATCTGCGGGTCGCGAAGGCCACCATAGGCGGCCGCGCCGCCACGGATGTGGAGCATCTGAGCGTCAGCGACCGCCGCGAAGAGATCGCCCGCATGCTGGCCGGGGAGACCATCACCGCCGCCGCCCGCGCCGCCGCCGATGAGCTGCTCGGCGCGACGCCATAACGCTCCCCCTCCCCTTGCGGGTGGGGGGGGGGGGTGGGGGTGCACAGCATGGTTCGGTGGGATTGTCTCCTCTCCCCTGCCCAACCCTGGACAACGCCCCCCGCAAACCTGCTAATCCCTGACCCATGAGCGACCGCCCCATCCCCGATCTGACCGAAAACCAGGCCAAGGCCGAACTCGCCAGGCTGGCGATGGAAATCGCCTATCACGACCGCGCCTATCACCAGAACGACGCGCCCGAGATCACCGACGCCGCCTATGACGCGCTACGCCAGCGCAATGCCGCGATCGAAGCCCGCTTCCCCGGCCTGATCCGTTCCGACTCGCCCACCAACCGGGTCGGCGGCGCCCCGGACACCGGCTTCGCCAAACTCCGCCACAAAGTGCCGATGCTATCGCTGGACAACGCCTTCAGCGCCGAGGATTTCGCCGAATTCTGCGACCGCGCCCGCCGCTTCCTGGGCCTGACCGATCCGCTCGCCATCGTTGCCGAACCCAAAATCGACGGCCTGTCGATCAACCTGACCTACGAAGACGGCGTCTTCGTCCGCGGCGCCACCCGCGGCGACGGGACGGAGGGGGAGGACGTCACCGCCAACCTCCGCACCATGCCCCACGCCATACCGGCCCGGTTAAACGGCCCCGCCCCCAAAAGCATCGAGATCCGCGGCGAGGTCTTCATGACCAAGGCGGACTTCCTGGCCCTGAACGCCGCACAGGAAGCCTCCGGGCAGAAATTGTTCGCCAATCCCCGCAACGCCGCCGCCGGCGGCCTGCGCCAGATCGATGCCAAGGTGACCGCCGAACGCCGGCTGTCTTTGTTCGCCTATGCCATGGGGGAAAGCAGCGAGCCGATCGCGGACAGCCATGACGCCTACCTCGAGCGCCTGCGCGGCTGGGGCTTCAGCGTCAACCCGCTCTCCCGCCGCCTCCCCACCGAGGCCGACGCCCCCGCCTTCCAAACCGAGATCGGCCTGAGCCGCGCCGCCCTGCCCTATGACATCGACGGCGTGGTCTACAAGATCGACGACCTGACGCTGCAACGCCGGCTGGGCTTCGTCGGACGCGCCCCACGCTGGGCCATCGCCTGGAAATTCCCCGCCGAACAAGCCACCACCCGCCTCCGCGCCATCCGCATTCAGGTCGGCCGCACCGGCGCCCTGACCCCGGTCGCGGAGCTGGAGCCGGTCAATGTCGGCGGGGTCCTGGTCGCCCGCGCCACCTTGCACAATGAGGACGAGATCGTCCGCAAAGACCTGCGTATCGGCGACACCGTGATCGTCCAGCGGGCCGGCGACGTGATCCCGCAGATCGTCGCCGTCGTCACCGATCAGCCCCGCGGGACGGAAGCCTACGCCTATCCCGACCTCTGCCCCGCCTGCGGCAGCCATGCCGTGCGGCCCCCCGGCGAGGTCGTGCGCCGCTGCACCGGCGGCCTGATCTGCCCGGATCAGCGGGTCGAGCGGCTGATCCATTTCGTGTCCCGCAATGCCTTCGACATCGATGGGCTGGGCGGGAAGACCATTCAGGAATTCTACGCCGAGGGCTGGCTGCACGGCCCGGCCGACGTGTTCCGCCTGCCCGAACGCGAAGCCGAAATCGCCACGCGGGAAGGCTGGGGCAAGCTCTCCGCCGCCAACCTGTCGCGCGCCATCCGCACCCGCCAGACCATCGCGCTGGAGCGCTTTATCTTCGCCCTCGGCATCCGTCGTATCGGCGAGTCGAACGCCAAACTCCTCGCCCGCCACTACTCCAGCTTCGCCAACTGGCGGGAGCAAATGCTGAAAGCCACCACCATCGGCTCCGATGAGCGGTTGGCGCTCGGCAGCATCCTCGGTATCGGTTCCGCCATCGCCGAGGAACTGGCTGATTTCTTTGGCGAGGCGCGCAATGTCGCGGCCCTGGACGAACTCGCCGCCGCCCTGACCATCGAGGACGCCGCCCAGGCCGAAGCCGCCGACAGCCCGGTTGCCGGCAAGGTGGTGGTGTTCACCGGCACGCTGGAAACCATGACCCGGCCCGAGGCCAAGGCCCGCGCTGAGTCCCTCGGCGCCAAGGTCACCGACAGCGTATCGAAGAAGACCGATATCGTGGTTGTCGGCGCCGATGCGGGATCAAAAGCCCGCAAGGCCGCCGAACTGGGGATCCGGACGCTGACGGAAGCGGAATGGCGGGCGCTGATCGACGGGTAAAAGGGTTGGGGTCAGCAAAGGGTAAGGGTGGGGGCCGCAAAACCCGTCATCCCCGGGCTTGTCCCGGGGACCAAGGTTTCCGCTTCTGCCGCGACTGGTCCCCGGGACAAGCCCGGGGATGACGTGATTTACGCCCCTCAACGCTCCGAAAACCCGGACCCCCGCGACGTCACGCCGCGCCCCGTACCACCGTCGATCCACCCGAACTCCCGCAAAATCTGCTGACTATACGTCACCCGGCCATTCACCTGATCCGCGCCCGCGGTCGCCAGCAGCAGCACCGCGCGCGCCATCATGGTCGGCGGTTCGGCCACCGGATCATCCAGGCCCGTCACCAGCTTGTGGTGCACCGTCCCCGGCGTCGCGACCAATTGTGAGGGCGACACCGCCGCGATCGTGATCCCCCCGTGCTGCGCCACCTCCTGCGCCAGCCCCTGGGTGAACCGTTCCAACGCCGCCTTGGTGGCGCCATACATGGTGTTGCCGCGGATCGACAGGTCCTCATACGGCCCGCGTCCGGGGCCGGACCCAGCGCCGGAGCTGATATTGACGATCGCCCCGGATCGCCGGGGGATCATGTCCTTCAGCACTTCGTTGGACAGCATGAACGGCCCCTGCACGTTCACCGCGAAGCACCGCGCCCATCGGTTCGATACCAAATCGGCTGTCGGCAGATAATATGAAAGCGCCGCGTTATTCACCAGGATATCGACCGGGCCATAAGCGGCCCGCGCGGTCTCGATCAATCCGATACAATCCGCCTCGTGCGAAACGTCGGCGGCAACCGCCATGGCGGTGCCGCCTTTCGCCTGAATCGCCGCCACCGTCCGGGCCAGTGACCCATCAAGGAAGCGGTGATCGCCCTCGTTCAAAGTGCGCGCCGCGCAAACCACTTTTGCCCCTTCCGAGGCGAAGAGTTCTGCGATCACCTGGCCAATGCCGCGACTGGCGCCGGTGACGATGGCAACTTTGCCCGAGAGCTGACCCATTTACATCCCTTCACGTACGAATCTGTTACGCAGTACCCCCAATCCCGTCAGTTCGACTTCAACCATGTCGCCATGCACCAGATCGGGGGAGGTGCCGTCGGTGCCCATCCAGATCACGTCACCCGGATAGAGCGTCAGATATTTCGTCATCGCGGCGATGTAATGGGCGATGCCGAAAATCATATCGTTGGTTTTGAACCGCAAATCCTCCTTGCCGTTCACCCGGATCACGGTTTCCATCGCGTCCAGGTCAACCTCGGTCTCAATGAACGGGCCCATCGGCTTGAACGTGTCGGTGTTCTTGCCGCGCCAGAAGGTGCGGTCGCCACGTTGCCAGGTGCGCTCACTGACGTCGTTGCCAATGGTGTAGCCGAAGACGCAGTCGAAGGCGTTGTCCTCGGTCAAATGTTTGGCTTTTTTACCGATAATGACGACCAGCTCGCCCTCGTAGTTCATCTTCGGCGGGGCATCGGCCGGGATCACCACGTCTTCGCCATCGGCGATCAGGGCGTTGTTGGCGCGGTAGCCGATATCGGCCTTCTCGGGGAACACCGGCTCGACGCCGCGCTTATGCGCCATTTCGCGGATATGCGCGGCGTAGTTGATGCCGGCGGCATAGAAGGTCTTGGGGATGACCGGTATTTCGATCTTCACCGCCCCGAGCTTGTGCGTGGCGCCAGTGGGGGTCGCATCGCCCCAGGGCTCGCCGGCGATTTCGGTGACGGTGTCGCCGGCAACCGAGCCGTAGGCGGTTTTGTCGTTCGCAGTGAAACGGATCCAACGCATGGAATGTTACCTTTCATATGCCGCCTACAGGCGGCGGGGTCTTATGCCGCTTGCAGCGCGGCTTCGCGCGCGGGGCGCAGGAAGTCGGGGTCGAAGACTTTGGTCGCCATCACCTGGCAGCGCCGCATCAGCCGCAGTTCGTCCGGGCCGTAATCGGCGATGGCGCGGTGAATGGTACTCAGGTGATCCCAGATCAGCAGGTCGCGCTCGTTCCACTCATGGGTGTAGCGGAACCGCATCTCCAGCTGATGCGCGAACAGATAATCCAGCAGCGCATCGCTTTCCGCCTGCGGCAGTTCGTTGATGCGGGTGGCATAGCCCGGATTGGCATAAAGCGCCTTCCGGCCGCTGATCGGATGCACCAGAACCAGCGGATGCACCACCGGCGGGCGGCGCCTGCGCTGTTCCGGCGTCATCGGCGGGCGGCCGGAGGCGCGGTCGCGGCGCATATGCTCCCAGAATTTCTCGAAATCATGCGTCGCGGTCAGGCCGTCGATCCGGGTTTTCACCGCATCCGGCAGCGCGTCATAAACGGCATACATATTGGAGAACTCAGTGCCGCCCAGCGCCTTGCCATCCCGGCGCGGAATGCGGATGCCATAGAGCACATTCACGAAGCCGCGCACGTCGCGATAGGACATATCAGTGTGCCAGTCCTGCCCGGCATCGGGCGAGCCGATATAGGCCCCGTTCTCTTTGATGTTGGACAGGACCCCGACATTGGCGAGCGGATCGGTGGTCTTGTCCGGGTCCTGCGCGGAGGCGCCCTGAATATCGCCAAACCGCAGCGAAAACCGCTGCACGTCGCCGATATTGAGGTCCTGCTCCGGAAAGCGCAGCACCCCGTGCTCACCCAACGCGTTCAGGATGCGCCCGAAATCGCTTTCGGTCAGCGGCTGCGACAGATCGACGCCGCGTACGGTGGCGCCCAGGATGGCGCCGGTGGGTTCGACGGTCAGCATGGCGTAACTCCCTTCTGTTGGGCGGGAGGATAATCCTGGCGGCGGCGATTGGCTACAGAGGCGCCGGTGTTGGCTCGATGTTGGGGCCGTGGGGGCAGGAATGGGCCTCTGCGGCGCTTGCCATCCGCTCTGCATTGTTAACAATATCGAACAGGGAGTCCGCGGGATCGTGTTTAGAAGACATCCTTGCAATCCCGCGTCGACGATGCGGCGCGACTGACCCGGCCGAAACCGCTAGGCTGGCCCCCATGACCCCACCCCGCCTCACCCCATGACCGCCGCCGCCCCGCTGCATATCGCCGGCGAGCGCCTGATGCTCGATCCCTCCGGCGTGCTGATCTGGCCGGAGGGCAAGATGCTCATCGTCTCCGACCTGCATCTGGAAAAGGGCACCGCATTCGCCAAACGCGGCATGCTGCTGCCGCCCTGGGACACCCAGGCGACGCTCGATCGCCTGGCGCTGACGCTCCGCCGCTGGAAGCCGGAGACGATCGTCGCCCTGGGGGATTCGTTCCACGATGCTGCCGGCGCCACCCGCCTGCCCGCCGCCGAACGCGCCCGGCTGAACGCCATCACCGCCGCGCACCGCTTCATCTGGGTTCTCGGCAACCACGACCCGGCGCCGCCCGAGGGAATCGGCGGCGAAAGCATCGCCGAATTCGCCGCCGGCCCGCTGGTCTTCCGCCACGAGGCGATCCCAGGCGCCCCGCCGGGCGAAATTGTCGGCCATCATCACCCCAAGGCCACCATCCCGGCCCGTGGCGACACCAATGTCTCCCGCCCCTGCTTCGTCTCGGATGGGCGGCGCCTGATGATGCCGGCTTTCGGCACCTATACCGGTGGTCTCGATGTCCGCGATCCCGCTATCGCGCGCCTGTTCCCGCGCGGCGGCCGGGTCTTCCTGCTCGGCAAAGACCGCCTGTTCAGCTTCGTTATCGGCGGTTTCCGGCGCGAGGGCGGCTGATCACACCGAAGGCAGCATCGCCCGGACCAGATCGCGCCGGGTGATCATGCCCACCGGCTTGCCGTCCTCCAGCACCGGCACGCGTTTGACATGCCGCTCCACCAGCAGCGCCGCCGCATCCCGTATCGGGGTGGCCGCGCTGACGCCGACGACACCCGGCGCCATCACGGCACCCACCAGAGCGTGGTGTTCCTTGATCTCCCGCAGGAAATTCTCGGCCAACTCATGCCCATCGGCGAGCATGTCGAGCCACCAGCGGGCTTTGGGGTTCAACTCCTCCGACCAGCGCAGGAAATCGCCTTCGGTGATCATGCCGATGGCCCGCCCCTCGGCATCCACCACCGGCACACCGCTGAACCCACCGGTGAGCATCTGCCGGATGACCACCCGCAAGGGCGTGTCGGCCGCCGCGGTTACAATGGGTGAGGTCATGATCTCACCAGCCGTCAAAGGGGACGATTCAAGCATAATGGGCCTCCTGGAGCCTGCGCGATGGGTTATATGCTGCCCAATTCGGCCAGCCCGGGCATTGCGCTGGATCAATGCGTGCCTCCGCGCTTTTGCGTCTCAGCGGCCTCTGCGTTGAAAAGCGG
>CAIUPC010000505.1 GCA_903900905.1 uncultured Acetobacteraceae bacterium | reverse complement strand
GTGGCGTCACCCGCCAGTATGAAACAAGCGTTGGGTCGCGGCAACCGCCGCTTCCACGGATTAACCGGCGGCGCGCGCGGCCGCCAGCAGCAACGCTTCCAGCGCAGCCGATTGGACGCGGGCATTCAGCGTCGTCGCAGCGGCCTGGAAACCCGCCGCCGCCAACCGATGACGGAGCGCCGGGTCATGCAGCCGCGCCAAGGCGCCGGCCAAAGCGGCAGAATCGCCCGCCGGCACCAGGATGCCGGTGCGGTCATCCACGATCGCCTCGGCGATGCCGCCTTCGTTGGACCCGACGACCGCGCAGCCCTGCGCCATGGCCTCCGGTATCACGCTGGGCAGGCCTTCCGCGTCGCCATTGGCCGCCACGATGCTCGGCACCAGCAACGACCAGGCGCCCGCCATGCGCGTCCGCACTTCCGCCGGGGACAACCACCCCGCCAGTTCAATACCGGCAACCTCGCGCGCGAGCGCTTCCAGCAACGGGCGGAGAGGGCCGTCACCGACGAAAACCATCGGCGTCATGTCACCACTGGCCCGCACCTGGCGGATCGCATCCGCGATCACCGGAATGCCCTTCTTCTCCACGAAGCGGCCGACAAACAAATGGTAGCTCGGGGCGGCGGGGGCGGGCGGCGGGCGGTCCGCCACCTCGACGCCGATGGGCAGGACGGTCAGCCTGGCCTCTGGCACTCCGCGGCGGGCGGCAACCGCGGCCACTGCGGCGGAGACGCAGACAAACTGCTCGGTCGCCGCCAGCACATCGGGCCAGTGCCGCGCCAAAACGGTGCCGCGCCAGTTCTTATCCTTGCCGACATCGCCGCCATGCAGCGTGACCACCATGCGGCCGCGCACCGCCCGCACCAGCGGCAAAGCCAGCGCCCCGCCCCGCGCGAACTGGGCATGCACCACTGGCGCCAGGCCCTCCACCGGCAAAGGCGGCACCACGCCCAGATGCCGGAACAACAGTCGGCGGAGCGGACCACCCGGGCCGTTGCCCCCCAGCCGGACCAGATGCGCCCCCACCTTGCCGGCCTGCGGCAGCAAAGTGCGGCCGATCCAGACCGGTTCCAATTGGGTGAACCCAACATACTGCCGCCGGAGGAATTCCAACTCTGACGGGGCCCCGATCCGGTCGCGGTAGACCAGGAACGGCGTGCGCCGTGGCGGAACCGCGTCAGTCGCGCTAGAGGGGGCGCCGACAGCGACCATCACGAGGAGTCCCGCCCGTTGGACCAGCCGCGCCGCATCCTGATCATCAAGCTAAGCGCGCTTGGCAATGTCATCCTGTCCCTTGGCCCCTTCGCCTCGATCCGCGCCCGGCATCCGGACGCGGAGATTACCGTGCTGACCACCCCACCCTACGCCGGCTGGCTCGCCAAAGCACCCTGGTTCAACCACGTGATCAGCAATGGTCGGCCCGCCTGGTGGGATATCGCGGGGACCTGGCGGCTGCGTCAGGCGCTGCGGGCCGGGCATTTTGATCGGGTCTACGACCTGCAGACCTCGGGCCGGAGCAGCCGGTATTTCCGTCTGTTCCCGGCGGGGGCGCGGCCGGAATGGTGCGGCATCGCCCCCGGCTGTTCGCACCCGCATCGCCTGCCGGCTGGCACGCGGATGCATGATATCGACCGCCAGTTCGACCAGCTGGCCGTCGCCGGCATCAGCGCGCGCGCACCGGTCGACCTCACCTGGTCATCGGCGGATATCAGCCGCTTCGGCCTGCCGGAGCGCTTCGCGCTGCTGGTGCCCGGCAGCTCCGCCCACCGTCCCGGCAAACGCTGGCCGGCGGAGCGCTATGGCGAACTGGCGCTGTGGCTGGCCGCACGCGGCATCACCCCGGTGATCGCGGGAACGCGGGGAGAGGCACCGTTGGGCGCCGCGATCCGCGCGGTGGCCCCGGATGCGATCGACCTGCTGGGGCAAACCACTTTGCCCGAACTCACTGAGTTAACGCGCCGGGCGTTATTGGCGGTCGGGAATGATACCGGCCCCATGCATCTGGCGGCGGCGGCGAATTGTCCGTCCGTGGTCCTGTTCTCGAACGACTCGGACCCATTCCTGTGCGCGCCGCGCGGCGCCTCCGTGCGGACGTTGCGCCGCGCCGATCTGGCGCAGCTGACGTTAAATGATGTGACCGAAAGCCTGCCGCTTTAGCGGACGAAAGCCCCGTGCTGAATGCCAAAGCCACCGGCGGCGTTCGCCAGTTTCTGCAGATCCGCCCGCGACACCACGACATCCGCCGAACCCGCGCAATCGCCGGTGCCACGCGCGGTATGCGCGCCGGCCCAGTGCAGCCGGTACTGACGGTCGCGATCGGTATCGTCGCGGCCTTCGATCACCAGGCTGCCGCCATCGATGGTCATAACGGCCGGATCCATCAGGCAGGTCCTCTGCCCATCGGTCGAGTTGACCTGTAATTGCCAGATATCCTGCTGTGCCGTTTGCGGCCGGTAGACAACCATGTCACCCACTTTCGGCCGCAGCGCGTCGAGGTTCATCAGCAGCAAGGTGGCCGCGAAGCAAAGGACCATGATGACCGAGGCCAGGATCGCCGGCCCGGCAGCCACCCATCTGGCATCCGG
>CAIUPC010000504.1 GCA_903900905.1 uncultured Acetobacteraceae bacterium | reverse complement strand
TGGCGGAGGGTTCGGTGGTTTGCAGCATTGGAGAGTCAGCCTCGGACGGGTTTTCAGGGTGGCTCTGCTTTGGCGGACACGCGGACAGACGTCAACGTCCTCGCCTGATTGCCCGCTATTTTCTGGGCTTCGGCGGCGGCGCGATCACGGGCATGGTACTGCTACTGGGCGGGGGGACGACGGCCATCGTATCGCCGGTCGGTGGCGGCTGGATGACGGGGGACTCCGATGCAAGGGCATGTTCGGTGAGCGCCCGTGCCGCTTGTTCGTGCTTCTTCTCCACCTCCAGAAAGCGATCCACGAAGCGGTGAATCTCCGGATCAACCGTGCGGCCGGCCTCTTTGCGGTTGGCGCGGACCTCTTCCCGGTTGATGCGCCGGGCCTCCCGGACAAAGGCGCCGTCGAACCCGGCACGGCGCGTTCGGGTGAGGCCATCCAGCCGCTTCCGGTCGTCAGCCGTCAGGCCGGATGGGAAGGCTATGCCTTTCGATTCCGCCAGATGGCGCAGGGCGCTGCCATAGACCTCGTGATCATTCACCAGCATGGCGGCATAGGCCCGCACCTCCGGACGGATCGCGCGTTCCTGGCCGAGGCGGGCGAAGGCCAGCTCATAGGCACTGCCTCGTGCCTCGTGACGCACAAACCGGTCGTCGGCTGGCGTGGCCATCGCATGGGCACCGGTCAGCAACAGCAGGGTCGCGAGGGTTGTCATTTTCAGCATCGCACCAGTCCCTTGAAGTGTTCACGTGATCGCAGCGTCAGACGGCCGTGCCGAACCAGGCGCCGATCCCGGTTGTGAGGGCCATGGCGAGGGCGCCCCAAAACATGACGCGGATGGTTGGCCGCAGGATCCCGGCGCCTCCGGCCTTGGCCCCGACCATCCCGAGGATCGCCAGGAACAGCAGTGACCCGGCCGCGACGATCGGCAGCAACAGGTTGGCCGGGGATATCACCGTCAGAACCAACGGCGCCGCGGCTCCGGCCGTGAACGTCGCGGCCGAGGCCATCGCCGCTTGTACCGGCCGCGCGGTGGTCACCTCCGAGATTCCCAACTCATCATGCGCGTGCGCCCCCAGGGCGTCCTTTTGCATCAGCTGCATCGCGACCTGGCGGGCCAGCCCCGTTTCAACCCCACGCGCGGCGTAAATCTGTGCGAGTTCTTCCGTTTCGCGTTCGGGGTCGCTTGCAAGCTCCTTGCTTTCCCGGGCGAGGTCCGCGTGCTCGGTATCGGCCTGCGAACTGACCGATACATATTCACCGGCCGCCATCGACATCGCCCCCGCCACCAGACCAGCAACCCCCGCGAGCAAAGCCCCATGTCCCGAGGGATCGGCCGATGCGACGCCAAGAATCAGGCTCGAGGTCGAGATGATTCCGTCGTTGGCACCCAGCACCGCCGCGCGCAGCCAGCCGATACGCGCGATCAGATGGTTCTCTTTGTGTGTCGCCCTCATGCGTGAACCCTCATCTCAACTCTTTTTTTGCCAGCCAGCGCCAGATGATGCCGATAAGGTCGTTCACCACGACGCAGGCCAGCGCCGCGCCGGCGGCCTCCGCCAATCGATCCGCACCTAACGGCGCGAAGCCGAACAATCCGCGCAGCCAGGGCACCGAGACCGACAGCGTCAAAGCGGTCATGGTCACGATGACGACAAAGACCAAAGCACGATTGGGCCGCGCCAACGCGATGAAGGCACTGGTTTTCAGCGACCGATTGGTGAGCACCAGGCCCAGATTGCCGATGACCAGCGTCACGAAGGCCATGCAGCGCGCGACCTCTTCGCCATGTTCGTCATGGATGCCAAGCTGGAAAATTCCCAGCGCGGCGAGCATTACCACCCCGCCCTGCAGCAGCCCATGCAACATGAGGGCAGTGTCGAACAGCGGCGCGTCGGGCTTGCGCGGCGGACGCGCCATGATGCCCTCCTCGTCCGGTTCGGCCTCGAAAACAATCGACGACACCGGGTCGATCACAAGTTCCAGAAACACCACATGGATTGGCCCCAGAACCATCGGCCACCCGAACAACACCGGCAGCAGCGACATTCCCGCAATCGGCACATGCACCGCCAGAATGTAGCCCATCGCCTTGCGCAAATTGTCGGCGATGCGCCGGCCAAGCCGCACCGCGGTCACCAGGCTGGCGAAATTGTCATCAAGCAGCACCAGCGACGCTGCCTCCCGCGCGACATCGGTACCGCGCCCGCCCATGGCGACGCCGATATGCGCGGCCTTGAGCGATGGCGCATCGTTCACGCCGTCACCCGTCATCGCGACGACCTGGCCCATGGCGGCGAAGGCCTGCACCAGGCGCAGTTTTTGCTCCGGCATGATTCGGGCGAAGACGTTGGTCCGGGTGATGCGCGATTGTAGGCTGGGGTCGTCCAGCGCCGCCATATCCGAGCCGGTCAGCACGTCCTCCCCCGGGATTCCCGCCTGCCGGGCGATCGCCAGAGCTGTGGCGGGATGATCGCCCGTGATCATGACGACCCGAATGCCGCCGCTGATGCAGGCGGCGACCGCGGCGGGCACCTCCTGGCGCAGCGGGTCAGCGAGGCCGACAAGGCCGACGAAGTTGAAGTCGAAATCATGCTGCGTTTCGGGCCATACATCGGTGGCCGTTTCGGCCCGTGCCACCGCCAGCACCCGCAGCCCCTGTGCGGCCAAAGCGGCGACGTCGCCGCGAATGGCGTCAAGCCGATCAGAGGGGAGGTGGCATAGATCCGCCACTGCCTCCGGGGCGCCCTTGGCGGCCACCACGAAACCGGTGCCACTTTTGGCCTGCCAGACCTGCGACATCGCGAGCAACTCCGGTTGCAACGGGTAGCCATGCGTCAGCACCCAATCGGCATGGATGTGCTCGGTCTGTTTCAGGAACCGTTCGCCGAGGTCGGAGAAGGCCCGCTCCATCGGATCGAACGGGTCCGGGCGGCTGGCCAGAATCGCATACTCGACCACGCCGTGGAAGCGTTCCGGCAGGTCCGCGCCAATCTCCCACCGCTCCCCATCGGCCTCGAGTTCCGCGACCGTCATCCGGTTCAGCGTCAGCGTGCCGGTCTTGTCGGTGCACAGCACGGTGACCGCGCCCAACGCCTCGATCGCCGCGGAGCGTCGGGTCAGAACCTTGTTCTGCGACATGCGCCAGGCGCCGAGCACCAGGAAAACCGTCAGAACGAGCGGGAATTCCTCCGGCAGCGTCGCCATCGCCAGGGTGATGCCGGCGAGGATGCCTTTGATCCATTCGCCGTGCAGCAGGCCGTACACCAAAGCGAGCAGGACGGACGAGCCGATGCCAAGGACGGCGAAGATTTTCACCAGTTTGCGGGTCTGGAGCTGCAGCGGCGTCGGCGCGCTCTCGACCGCGCCGAGGGACTGACCGATACGGCCGATTTCGGTGCGGGCGCCGGTGGCGAGCACATGAGCGAGGCCGGTGCCGCGCACGATCAGGCTGCCAGACCAGACATGCGCGCTGCCGTCGCCGCCCGGCCGCGCGTCATCGGCCTCGGTCCCGCCGAGTGCTTTGCGCACCGGAACAGACTCGCCGGTCAGCAGCGATTCATCGGCCTCCAGGTCGGTGACCGCCTGCAGCCGTGCATCAGCAGGGACCCGGTCACCCTCGACCAGGACCACGATGTCGCCGGCAACGACCTCAGCCCCCGGAATCCGCTGGCGGGTGCCGTCGCGGATCACGAAGGCGCTGGGGCTCGTCAGATCCTTGAGCGCCGCAAGCGCGCGCTCCGTCCGGCTTTCCTGCACCACCACCAGCCCGACGTTCACGATCGCGAAGGCGAGCAGGATCAGGGCGCCCGCGAGGTCGCCGACAACCAGATAGATGACGCCCGCCGCTAGCAGCAGTTGCAGCATCGGCTCGCGCAGGGCTTCAAGCACGATGCGGAAGGGGCTGCGCTGGCGTTCCTGCGGCAACTCGTTGCGCCCGTCCCGCAGCAGCCGCGCGGCCGCCTCGGCGGCGGTCAGGCCTTGTTCGGGTACTGGATCCTGAACCATGCTCATGGCGTTTGCTCCAGTGCGGCGGGGCCAATGGCAGTTAATGTCGTCAGGTCTTCCGGTGCCTCGCCAAGCCCGTGCTGCACGTACAAAACCTCGACCGCGGCCATCAGCACGAGGGTGAGCGGTGCCGCCAGCAAGACCCCCAGGGGGCCGAACAGAATGCCAAAGGCGGCCGTGGACAGGATGGCGAGGACCGGCGGGAAGGATGTCGCCTCTGCCTGCACCATCGGCGTGATGAAATTGCCCTCGATGAAATGAACCCCGGCATACATGGCAATGACCGAGGCGGCGTAGCCAGGCCCTTGCGTCATCGCCACCAGGGTGGCCGGGACCGCCGCCAGGATCGCACCGACAAAGGGTATGAAGCAGAGCAGCCCGCCCATCAGTCCAAGCGCGAAGGCCGCTTCGATGCCCAACAACCACAGGCCGATGCCGGACAGCACACCGATGGCCGCCATGACCACCATCTGACCCGCCAGCCAGCGGCGCAGCACTTTGCCGATAACGTCGATGAGAATCTCAGTCGTGGCACGATGCGCGGGCGGCACGAGGCGCAGGCATAAATGGCGATACCGTTCGGGCTGCGCGGCCAGATAGATCGCGACGAACAGAGCGATGACCGCATAGCCGAGCCCTCGGGCGATCAGGCTGCCAATTGTGGTGATCATCGATGTCGCCCAACCGGTCGCGCCCATCATATTGGCACCGCGTAGCTGATCGAGAACCTGCCTGCCGTAGGGATTGTCGCTCATCCAGGCCATGAACAACCGGAAGCCGGCCGGCGCCGCCTGGATCACGTTGTCCAACTGGCCCGCGATGGTCGAGCCGAAGACCCAAAGCGCGGCCCCTAGGATGCAAAGCCCGAACAGGAAAACACCCCCCAACGCGATGCTCTCGCGGATGCGTGAGTGTTGCGCGACCACCCGTGCCGCGGCCCGCAACCCGATGGTGAGCAGGACTGCCCCGAACAGCAGCACCATGATGTCGGTCAGCTGCCACAGCGCGGCCGCCAGCGCCGCGATGACGAGGATGACCAGCAGCCGCCCGGTGAAGGTTCCGAGCGGCATGGTTCCCGGCACGGGGTGATCCGTCACAGCTCTGGCACTGGCCGCTTGTTTCTGTATCGGGATGCTGATCGCGGCGGGGAAGGCCAAGGCCTCTAATCCCCATCGCCGGGGCGCTTGCGGCCGCTGAACATGGCGCGCACGAGGTTCTCCCGATGCACGGCGCTGGCCAGGCCCACCCCAAGGATGTGCAGTACAACCAATCCCAGCGTGCTATTGGCCAGCGCGCCATGAAGATCGCCGGCGATACCCGCTTCAGATTCTCCGCGCCGGCCGGCGCCGCGTTCCTCGGCATGCGCCCCGGCGATCACGAGACTGCCGGCGCTTGCGAGTGGGCCCTTGCCGGTATCGCCATAGGCGATGAGGCCGGTCCCCACGGTGGCGGCGAGGCATAAAAGCAGTGCCGCGATCATATAGGCCGCGGCCGGGCTATGGCCGACATAGCGGCGCCCCCGGCCGCGCAGCATATCGCCGAGATACCGCAATGCTGTCGCCGGGCTGTAGACGAAGTCGCTGAACCGGGCGTGCCGCGTGCCGGCAATTCCCCAGAGGACCCTGACCGCCACGATGGTGCCAACGGCGTAGCCCGCCCACACGTGAACCTGATCGGGACCGCCGGACTCATCGTCCGCACGGAGCCAGGCGACAGAAAATGCAACGACCAATGCCCAATGGCCGTAGCGAACCAGGGGATCCCAAACCTGGATCGACGGCTTTTGGCCTGTTAACGACATCGCCAGTTTCCCTCTTCAGCGTCGCCCTTCCCGAGGAAGGTACGGATTGGGTCTTGAGAACAGCGCGCGCTTGCAAATGTAATGTGCCGCGAACGGCCACGCGTTTCTTTGATCTGGGTCAGGGCGGAGCCATCACCTTACCGGATGAGCCTTACCCGAGAGCACGGCGCCATCGCAGAACCGGAAACTACTCAGGACCCCGCGAGTACGTAGTTTCCGGCGCTGTCCTTGCGAGTACAGCCCGTTAGTGTCGGCGCTGACATTGAGAACCCTCTGTCGGTTACGCGTTGGGCTCTGTGCACGCGGCCGATAACCGTTCCGTCAATGCTGTCATTCCGAACGCCGGGGTGCCCCGTCGATCTGCTGATCCATCTCAGGAAAGATGAAGCCATGCTCTGGAACGCGTCCGCACTCAATGGGTATCCGATCAAGGCGAACGACGGCCAGGTCGGGACCGTGGCCGGCCTGATCTACGATCCATCGGATTGGGCGATCCGATGGCTGGTGGCCGATACGGGTGACTGGCTTTCACGCCGCCAGGCGCTGCTGCCGATCTCGGCGTTGGGCCAGCCGGATCCGGAATCTCATCTCCTGCCGGTCAATCTGACGATGCGGCAGGTCGAGGACTGTCCCGATATCGATACCAGTAAGCCGCTCTCGCCAGCGACGGAAACCCTGTTCCGGAATCACTACAATATTTCACCCGGTCCGGGTCGCCTCCCCGGTAACGATGCCATCGCTCTGGCTCCGTTGCAGATCCTGCCGGTGGTATCGGTGGCCCGGGACACCAACGGCCAGGGTCCGCTGCTCAACAGCCTGTCGGATATTACCGGGATTTCCATCGAGGCGACCGATGGCGATGTCGGTCATTCCGAGGATTTTTTGATCGACACCGCGCTCTGGCAGGTGCGCTATCTGACCGTCCATTCCTCGCGCTGGTGGACCGGTGAAACCCGCCTGATCTCACCGCAATCGATCGAGTGGGTCGATTGGGCGCGATCAATCATCCACCTGAACGTCACCTGTCAGAAGGTGAAAAACAGCCCGCCTTATGTCGCGGCCGACACCGCGGATGGGGCGTTCGAGGAATTATTCGATACCTACTACGGCATCCGTTGGGTACGGCGATAGGCGGCAGAACCATGGCGTATCAGCGATGAGTGCCATAGCCGCGGTTGCCGCGCCGCCGCCAGCGGCCGTCGTGCCCCGCTCTGGTCGGCGGTTCTGGCTTGCCGGCGGTCTGATACTGCTCCTGCTGGCCATCGCGGGCACTGCCTGGTGGGCCACGCATCGAACGGCCGCGGTTCACTATACCACCGCGCCGCTGTCCCGCGGCGCGATCACCCGCGTTGTGACGGCCACCGGAACGGTGAACCCGGTCCTGACGATCATCGTCGGCAGTTATGTTTCGGGTGTGATCCAGGAACTGTCCTGCGACTACAACACCAAAGTCCAGAAAGGCCAGATCTGCGCGAAGCTCGATCCAAGGCAATACCAGAGCGTCCTGAACCAGGATCAGGCCAATCTCGATGTGGCGCTGGCGCAGCTTGAAAAGGACAAATCGGCCGTGCGCTATGCGGAGATCAATTATGAGCGCAACCGCACGCTCGCCGCGCGTAACTATGTCTCCCAGGATACCGCCGACATCGCGAAAAGCGCGCTGGAACAGGCGCGCGCCCAGGTTGCGCTCGATAACGCCAGTATCGATCTGCGAAAGGCGGAGCTGGGTTCGGCGACGGTCAATCTCGGCTATACCAAGATTGTCTCACCGGTCGATGGCACCGTGGTGTCGCGCAACATCACCGTTGGCCAGACCGTGGCCGCGACGTTCCAGACCCCGACGCTGTTCCTGATCGCCAGCGATCTGACCAAGATGCAGGTGGATACCAATGTCAGTGAGAGCGATATCGGCTCCGTCAGTGAGGGCGACAAAGCCCGTTTCACCGTCGATGCGTTCCCAGGGCGCGTCTTTCAGGGCGTTGTCATGCAGGTGCGGCAATCCCCGCAAACCGTGCAGAACGTGGTGACCTACGACGTGGTCGTTGCCTTCGCGAACGCCGATCTGGTGCTGAAGCCGGGGATGACGGCTTCGACCCAGATTGTGACGGATGAGCGTGCGGATGTGCTGCGGGTGCCGGATCAGGCGCTGCGCTTCACACCGCTAGGCACGGCGGCGGCCAAGGCCGGAGCCGCCCGGATTTGGGTGCTACGCGACGGGTTGCCGGTCGAAGTGGCCGTCGTGGCGGGTCTCGACGATGACAGCATGACCGAGCTTGTGTCAGGCGAGGCGCAGCCGGGCGATCTGGTGATCACGGCCGAGGTCCGCGCCGCCACCGCCGCGGCCCTGCCGCCGCCCCGGCTTTGACCGCGATGCCCGAACCGGTCATCCGCGTCGAGAACGTGGTCCGCACCTATCATGTCGGCGATCAGGACGTGCACGCGCTGGCGGGCGTCAGCCTGAGGATCGAGGCGGGCGAATTCGTCGCGATCATGGGATCATCTGGTTCCGGCAAGTCCACGCTGATGGCCATTCTGGGCGGCCTCGATCGGCCCAGCTCCGGCCAATATTTCCTCGATGGCGTTGATGTCGCCAGGCTGGACGAGCCCGCGCTGGCGCGCATCCGTGGCGAGCGGCTCGGCTTCGTGTTCCAGAGCTTCAACCTGCTGGCGCGCACCAGCGCGCTGGAAAACACCGCGCTGCCGCTGATCTATGCCAGCGCCGGCCCGGTCAGCCGGGCGGATCGGGAGGCGCGGGCCCGCGCGTCGCTGACCCTGCTTGGCCTGCGTTCGCGGGAGCATAATACGCCCGCCCAATTATCGGGCGGCCAGCAGCAGCGGGTCGCGATCGCCCGGGCGCTGATCAATGCGCCCAGCCTGTTGCTGGCCGATGAGCCGACCGGCAACCTGGATACGCGCACGTCGCATGAGATCATGGATACGCTGGTGGCGTTGAATCGCGACCGCGGCGTGACCATCGTCGTCGTCACGCATGAAGCCGATATCGCCGCCTATGCCGGGCGCGTGGTGACGATGCGCGATGGGCTGATCGTCTCCGACGGCAAGCCAGAGACGCCGGCGGTTGCGTCGGCGGTGGTCCTCGATACCACGCTGTTTGGCGCGGCGATGAGCCGCGGCGGCACCGCCGCGTCAAACGAAACGGTCGCTTTCGGCGCGCTGGCCGCGATGATCCTGACAGCCGCCGTGCAGGCCGTTTTGCGCAATCGCACCCGCTCGGCTTTGACCATGCTGGGCGTGTTTATCGGCGTTGCCGCGCTGATCGTCATGGTGTCGGTGGGGCAGGGCGGCAATGAGGCGGTTCTGAAACAGATCCAGAGCCTGGGGACAAATCTGCTGGTGGTGGTGCCTGGCGCTGTGACCTCCGGCGGGCTGCGCGCGGGGGCCGGCAGCGCCTCGGTCATCACCATCGGCGACGCCCAGGCGATTCGGCGGGAGGCGACGGCGGTCGCCAGTGTCAGCTACCTGATCCGGCAATCCGGGCAGATCGAGAACGGCAATCGCAACTGGTCGACCTCGATCCAAGGAGTCAGTCCGAACTATCCCCCGGTCACGAATTGGCAGATCGCCGCCGGCCGCGCCATCACCGAGGATGACGACAGCCGCGCCGCGCTGGTGATCCTGCTGGGCAATACCGTCGCCCGGCAATTGTTCGGCGAAACCGCCAGCCCGCTCGGTGCGCTGGTCCAGGCCAAGGGGGTCCCCTTGCGGGTCATCGGGGTGCTCGCGCCGAAGGGGCAGACCGCCTATGGGCAGGACCAGGACGATGTCGTGATGATCCCGTTCAGCACCGGGGAGCGGAAGGTGCTCGGCGTCGCGGCCCCGAGCGCGCAACAGATACCGCTGAACTGGGTCTATCCGCTGCCGCCCAATCCCTATGTCCTGACCCCGCGCCTCGCCGGCTTCGTCAACCAGCTGTATCTGCAGGCGGTCACCGCTGATGCCGTGCAGCCGGCGATCCGGCAGGTCAACGAGACGCTGCGCCGGCGGCATCGTATCGCCCCGGGGGGCACGGCGGATTTCGCGGTTCGCAACCTCAGCCAGATCGCGGAGACCGCCGCCAACAGCGGGCGCATCATGGCGCTGCTGCTCGCGGCTGTTGCCTCGATCTCGCTGCTTGTCGGCGGCATCGGGATTATGAACATCCTGCTGGTCTCCGTCACCGAGCGCACGCGGGAGATTGGGTTGCGCATGGCGATCGGTGCCAGGCGCCTGCATGTGCTGCTGCAATTCCTGACCGAGGCGGTGCTGATGAGTATGACGGGCGGGGTGGCCGGGATCCTCGCCGGGCTGGCTTTGTCGCAGGTGATTGGGTTCTTTACCGGCTGGCCAGTCCCGACATCGCCCGTGGCGATCGCGGGCGGGTTCCTGTTTTCGGCGGCGGTGGGGATCTTCTTTGGCTACTACCCCGCGCGCAAAGCAGCGCGGCTCGATCCGATCGAAGCGCTGCGATACGAGTGAATGGTGCAATACCGCGCCGTGAGTATTTTCCGGTTCTGTTTTTGCGCGCAGGCGAGGTCCAGACCGTCGTTGCGCCGCCGACCCGGGCGGGCAAGCTTGGTCACGTGCTCGCTTTCGGAGAACAAATATGCACGGTTCAGTCGCACGCCGCCGCTTCCGTGCCGCCTTCCTTATTCCCCTGATCAGCCTGTTTCTCATCGGCTGCGGCTATAACAACATCCCGACCTATGAAGAAATGGCAAAGGCCAAATGGTCGGATGTGCTGAACCAGTATCAGCGCCGCTCAGACCTCATTCCGAACCTGGTCGAGACCGTGAAGGGCTTCGCGAAGCAGGAAAGCAGCGTGCTGGAGGCGGTCACCGCGGCCCGCGCCGCGGCCACGTCTGTCAAAGTCGATGCCAACACCATCACCGATCCCGAGATTTTTAAGAAATTCCAGGAAGCTCAGGCGCAATTGTCCGGCTCACTCGGCCGTTTACTCGCAATCTCGGAGAATTATCCCGACCTGAAATCAAACCAGAACTTCCTCGCGTTACAATCACAGCTTGAGGGCACCGAAAACCGCATCGCGGTTGCCCGGCGCGACTACATTGAGGCCGTGCGGGTCTATAATACCGAGTTGAAGACATTTCCCGGCTCACTCTGGGCGCGGATTTTCTATTCCAGCAATAAGCCGATGGAGGCATTCACCGTCGCCGACAGCGTGAAGACGGTACCCACCGTCAAATTCTGAAGGATCGGCCCATGATCCGTCGCGCGGCATTCACGCTCCTCGCATGGCTGTTCATTATCGGCGCTGCCGCGGCGGCGCTCACGTTCCCGGGGCTCACAGGACGGGTTGTGGATGAGGCCTCGCTGCTTTCGGCCGCGGATCGGGCGTCGCTCACCGCCTCGCTCGCGGACCTCGAGGCCAGGACGCAGGATCAACTCGTGGTCGTCACGCTGAAGTCGCTTCAGGGGACGACGATTGAGGACTATGGCTACCAGCTCGGCCGCCATTGGGGGATCGGGCAGAAGGAGAAAAGCTCTGGTGTTCTGCTGATCGTGGCGCCAACCGAGCGTGCCGTCCGGATTGAGGTTGGTTACGGCCTGGAAGGCACGCTGACCGACGCGGCGACAAGGCTGATCATCGAGAACGCCATTCTTCCGGCGTTCAAAACGGGCGATTTCGCCGGAGGTATCAGAAACGGCACCAATCAGATCATCCGGTTGCTGGATGGCGAGGCCGGGAGCGGCGCAACAAGCCGGCTGCCGGCGCCGGCCAATCCGGGCACTTCCATGCCGATCTGGGTTGTTATTGTGGCGGCTGCCGGCGGGGCCGGGCTGTTGATCTACTGTGCCGTCTCGGGCGGTTCGGCCTGCCGCGCGCTATTCCAGATCCTGTTCCTGCTCGCTCTATCCGGCCGGGGCGGATCGTCGCGCGACAAATCGTCACCGTTTTCGGGCGGTGGCGGGTCTTTCGGCGGCGGCGGCAGTTCGGGAAAATGGTGAGGAACGCCCCATGATTGCTCAATCCGACAAAGCCCGGGTCTCCGCGGCGATCCAGGCGGCGGAGCAGCGCACGGCCGGGGAGATATTCTGCGTCATCGCCCAACATTCGAGTGATTACCGGCTTGTTCCGATCGCCTGGTCGGCCGCGGCGGCATTATTCGTGCCGCTGCCACTGCTCGCGCTGACGAACTGGCCAGCGCCGCTTGTCTATCTGGCGCAGATTGCCGCGTTCCTGCTTGCAGCTTTGCTTCTGTCTTTTCCCAGGATCAGGTTCAGGATCGTTCCACGTCAGGCGAAGCAGGACCGCGCCCATGCTGAAGCGATGCGCCAGTTCTACGCGCAGGGGATCGATAAGACCGAACAACGGACGGGCGTGCTGATATTTGCATCAGCGGCCGAGCGCTATGTGGAAATCGTGGCCGATACGGGGATCAACGACAAAGTCTCCCCCGATGCGTGGGATGACGCCGTTCAGGCCCTGGTCGCGGCGGTCAAAGACGGCCGTCCGGCGGACGGTTTCGTGGCCGCGATCGAGCGTTGCGGCGCCATTCTCGCGGACCATTTTCCGCCGGGTGCCCTGAAACGTGACGAGATCCCTGACAAACTATTGGAAATCTGAAGGCACTGGCGCCGCCCAGGGCATCAGGACAATCTTGCCGCCCAGCCCGCCGGCATCGATCCGCGTATGCACCTCCCGCGCGGCAGAGAGCGGCAGGCGGTCGATGACGACAGGATGAATCGCGCCGTCACGCAGCAGCTCAAACAGCGTCGCCATATCGGCCTTGAAGTCATCCGGATGCGCCGCCCGGCGCTCCGTTATGCTGAACCAGGCCGCGTGACGCCCGCCAAACAGCCAGGGCAATGCGCCCCATAGTTTAAGGCGCGCCAGCCCGAGCCCGGCTGATAGCAAGCCTTCGCCGCCGGTCGCCATGGTTTGCGAGCCATAGCCGACGAGCATCCCGCCCGGGGCGAGGCAGTCGAACGAGCGCGCGAAATGCCCGCCGCCAATCGCATCGAAGGCGGCATCGACGCCGCCTTTTTGCCCCACGGTCAGGTGCCGCACCTTCGCAACGAAGTCTCCGGCATGATAATCGATCGCCCGGGCGCCAAAGCGCTCCACCACGGGCATGTTCCGGGCCGAGCAGGTGCCGATGGCCCGCAGGCCGAGATGCCGTGCCAGGTCCAGGAAGGCCGTGCCAACGCTGCCCGACGCACCGACCACCAGAATGGTCGCGCCCGGCTTCAGATGACAGACACGGGTCAGCATCTGGAACGCGGTGAGATAGGCCAGCGGAATGCACACCGCCTCGGCCAGATCAAGGCCATCGGGCACCGGCACGAGGAAACGCGCGGGGCGGATCGCGTATTGCGTGTAGCCGCCGATAACACACAGATCCGCGACCATCTGACCCTCGTGCGGCGCGGTCACGCCGGGTCCGGCCTTCTCGATGATCCCCACAAGTTCGTAGCCCGGCGTGAATGGCAGCGGTCCCTTGAAATCCGGGTAGCGGCCGCGTCGGATGAAACTATCGGTGAAGCCGGTGCCGGCGGCGAGCACCTTGATGCGGACTTCGCCTGGGCCCGGTTCCGGGATGGCCGTTTGATCCACCCGTTCCAGGACCTCCGGGCCACCGAAATGAGCGATGCGAATGTGCTGCCAGGTCATGGTTTCCCCAAAGGAATAAGGCCGAGCCATGAGGGTCGGCTAAACCCGCCCGGATTGCACAGGGCCGGAATGCACGCAGCCGGGTGGGGCAGGGGGCTGGGTAGTTTCCGACGCTGCCCCCGCTGGTTCAGCGCCGGTATGGCATCCGCGGATCAGATCACCCGGGCCGATGGCTTCGGCGAAACGCGGCGGTTCATGGCAGTCAGCAAACGACACTTGATATGGAGCGGCGCCGCGCTGGCATTGGCGGGCACGGGCGCTGTTTACGCGGTCCGCCAGGATATGGGTTCAAGCGACGCATACGCTGCCACCGCCGCCACGACCCGCGCCCCACTGCCCCCGACGCCGGAGATCGGCGATTTCATCCGATACGCAACGCTGGCCGCGAGTGGCCATAACACCCAGCCCTGGTTGTTTCGCAGCGCCGGCAATCGGATCGACATCCTGCCCGATTTCGCGCGGCGGACCCCGATCGTGGATCCAGACGATCACCATCTGTTCGTGAGCCTGGGCTGCGCCGCCGAGAACCTGACTCTCGCCGCGGCCGCGAGGGGACGTGGGGGAGACCTCCAATTCGACCCATCAAACGGAGGCGCGGTGGCTTTCACGTTCGGTCATCAGCAGGAAGCCGATTCCGCGCTGTTTGACGCGATTCCGCGGCGGCAATCCTCCCGCACCGAATACGATGGCCAGGCTGTCAGTGGCGCTGATCTGCGCACGCTGGCGGCGGCCGTTGCCGTCCCCGGCGTTGATCTGGTCCTGATCACCGATCGTCCACAGATCAGCCGGGTCCGCGATTTGGTGATCGCCGGCAACAGCGCGCAGATGGCGGATAAGGCTTTCGTGCGGGAGCTCAGGAGCTGGCTGCGCTTCAGTCCCCGGCAGGCGATGGAGACGGGTGACGGCCTTTATAGCGCGGCGAGCGGCAATCCGGTGCTGCCCGCCTGGCTGGGGCCTCGGGTCTTCGATCTGGCGTTCAAGGCGGCCGCCGAGAACGATAAATATGCGCGGCACATTGCGTCATCGGCGGGGATCGCGGTGTTTGTCGCGCGGCAGGAGAGCCCGGAGCACTGGATTCTGGCCGGGCGCGCATGCCAGCGTTTCGCGTTGCAGGCGACTGCGCTGGGCCTCAGATGTGCGTTTCTCAATCAGCCGGTCGAAGTCGCTGGCCTGCGGCCGGACCTGGCGGCGTTGATCGGTCTGCCCGGCCGCCGTCCCGACCTCGTGATGCGCTACGGCTATGGGCCAGGCCTGGTTTTTTCGGCACGGCGGCGGATTGAAGGGACGATGCCGCTGTGAGGGTCTATCGTCGGCCATGACCGTCCCCCCCGGGTTCGGCAGCCGCCTGGCGCGCTATGCGCCCGTATTCAGACTAATACCAGCCCGTGTTGACATTGACTCACCGGCAGCGCCCCAAGGCCGTCATGCCGACCCACGGATCAAGTCCGTGGACAGGCTCCGGTCGGCATCCACGACTTTGTAGCCTTAGACAGGAGAAAGGCGTGGGTGCCGACCTACGTCGGCATGACGGGTAACGATGGCCAGTACGTCATTCATTTTACGGGTTGGTCTCAGGGCGATCAAAGCCGGGCATACGATTGTCTGGGGATTTTTTGTCGGCTGCATTATCGCGATCTGGGTTTTCGCGTGGCGGGGGGATGATCGCGGCGCCGCCCTGGCGATCGGGATCGTGTCGATCGAGGTGGCTATTCTCGCGCTGAACGGCCTGCATTGTCCGCTGACCGCGATCGCGTCCCGCTATACCGACGACCGCCGCGCCAATTTCGATATCTACCTGCCTGTGTGGCTGGCCGCGCGGACCAAGGTCATTTTCGGCAGCCTTTACGCGGGTGGGATCATTCTGACACTGGCGCGTTGGGCTTGGGCCGGGCAGTCATAGGGGAAACGACATGACTGAAACCGATGCGCAGTGCCGGGCACGGCTGCCCGGCGCGGTTGATGATCTGGCGATGCGTCTCGGCGTGAAACCCGGGTTCAGCCGCGCCGATGTGACGCTGACGCAAAAGGGCCGCATGAAGCGGAGTCTGGAGTCGCAATCATGGATGGCATTCATCGCCACCCAGACGATTTCGACCCGTGTTTGCGCCTTCGACTGGCGGGCGAAATTTGGCCCCTTCGGCGTGATCGCCGCCCGTGACGCCCCCGTCGAGGGGGAAGGGTGCCTCGATATCGCGGTGTTCGGCCTCATCCCGATCGCCCGCACCGCCCATACGCCGGCTTTGGTGCGCGGCGAGTTGATGCGCTACCTCGCGGAACTCGCCTGGGCGCCGGCGGCCATCTTGTTCAACACGGCGCTTCGCTGGCGTGTGGACGGCGCGGATACGCTGGCGGTGAGCGCGGGCGCGGGGGCGACCACGTCGGAGGTCATTCTGAACCTCGATGCCGCCGGCCGGATCGCGGGCGGATATGCGCCTGATCGGCCCCGCTCGGCGACGGCACCGATCCTGCCAACGCCATGGCGCGGGCGGTTTTCCGACTATCGGTTGCACAAGGGTGTCTGGTTGCCGTTTGCCGGTGAAGTCGCCTGGGAAATTGACGGCAAGGCGGTGACCTATTGGGAAGGCCGGATCGAGAGATGGGACTGAAAGTTCGCCCGGGATACGCGGCGCTGCCCTGA
Source organism: uncultured Acetobacteraceae bacterium (assembly GCA_903900905.1). Taxonomy (GTDB): domain Bacteria; phylum Pseudomonadota; class Alphaproteobacteria; order Acetobacterales; family Acetobacteraceae; genus Rhodopila. The sequence continues at coordinate 4,516 of CAIUPC010000504.1, read as the reverse complement.
AGCTGCGCCTCAACGCCAGCATGTCCGCCGCTGGCTGGGTAATTTCCGAAGCTGTTACTGGGCAGCCCGCGGGCGCATTCCAAGCTGCGCCCCGACGTGACGATCCCGCACGCAATCCCGGCCGCATTGAGAACCAGCCATGGTGGAATTATCGACCCACGACCGCAACGACCTGGCCGCCGATACATTCGGCCTGCCTCACAAGCGGGCCTATCCGATGCCCGACGCCAGCCACGCCCGCAACGCCAAGGCACGCGCGGCGGAGGCGTTCAGCAAGGGCCATTTGTCATCGCACGAGAAGGCCCAGATCGACCGCAAGGCCGACGAAATTCTGGGGCCGGCCTGATTGCCCTCGCGCGAAGCCGCACCGATCGTTCAGGAGCTACATGATGAACCGCACGCACCCGATCCGTTCTGCCCGGGCTTTGTTTGAGCCGACCCAGGTTGGAGCCTGGACCCTCGCCAACCGTATGGTCATGGCACCGCTCACCCGCAACCGTGCCGGACCTGGCCTCGTCCCGGGTCCCTTCGCCGCGGAATATTACGCTCAGCGCGCGTCGGCCGGGCTGATCATCGCGGAGGCAACCCAGGTCTCGGCGCAGGCGCTCGGCTATGCCGACACGCCGGGTTGCTACACCGACGAACAGGTCAGTGGTTGGAAAACGGTGACAGACGCGGTGCATGCCAAGGGCGGCACCATGATCGTGCAGCTTTGGCATACCGGCCGGGTCTCGCACACGAGTTTCCAAAAAGATGGCCAGGCGCCGGTGGGTCCTTCCGCCATTCGGGCGAAGACCAAGACCTTTATTGCCGGGCAGGGCTTCGTCGACGTCTCGATGCCACGGGCGCTCGATCTGAATGAAATTCCTGGCATTATCGAGGACTTTCGCCTCGCTTGCCTGCGCGCCATCGATGCCGGCTTCGACGGTGTCGAAGTGCATGGCGCGCATGGCTACCTGCTGGATGCCTTCCTGCGCGACGGCACCAACCATCGCACGGACGCTTATGGCGGCCCGATCGCGAACCGGTCCCGGCTGCTGGTGGAGGTCACGAAGGCCTGTGCGACGGCCATTGGCGCGGATCGTTTGGGCGTCCGGATTTCGCCGGTCTCCACCGCGGGTGACTCTCATGACAGCCAGCCCCAGGCGCTGTTCAATCATGTCGTTGAGGCCCTCAATCCCCTGGGGCTGGCCTATGTGCATGTTGTGGAAGGGGAGACGGGGGGGGCAAGGGACAGTATCCCGTTCGATTATGCGGCGTTGCGCGCGCGGTTCGACGGCGTCTGGATGGTCAATAATGGGTATGATCGCCAGATGGCGATGGAGGCCGTGGCGAGCGGCCGGGCTGATCTGGTGTCGTTTGGACGGATGTTCGTCGCGAACCCGGATCTGGTAGCGCGTTTGAGCAAGGATGGTCCGCTCAACCCGTTGATGGGGCAGGAGACCCTCTATGGTGGTGGTAGCCATGGTTATACCGACTATCCGACGCTGGCAGAAAGCCAGCCCGCGTCGTGCTGCTGCGCGAAAAAACCGGCATAACGAGAGACCGCTCACTCTGAGGTCCGGACCGGATCGTTGACGGATACGGCTCATTCCAACTCGATTGATCCCCGTTTCGTGTCCACGATTGGCCCGGCGTCAGGATTGCGGCGATTATAGCGTTTGCCACTTTTCCGGAACCGTCAGCCCGTGGCTGACGAAAACGGATTCCACAGGCGAACGGCCGTGCCCCGAAAATCTGCCGTGTTTCGCGTCACGACCGTAAGATCATGCACCAACGCGATCGCCGCGATCTGCTTATCGAGTTCATGCTCAGGCCTCGGAACCCTTAACCGCCCCCATACCTGGGCCGCCTCGGCATCGAAGGCCAGGATGTTACTGGCATATTCGTCCAATAACGCCAGCAGCCAGGCTTCCAACCGCTCCGCCTGTTCGATGTCACCGCGATGGCGTACCAAGGTCGTTCCGCGACGGAGTTCGCCGACCGAAATCGCGGACAGCCAGCAGGGTTCGTTCGCGGCGGCGGCCTGTTGGAAAAAGGTGATGACGCCTGGATTGGCACGGTGGCCTTTCCGGGCCTCGCTGATGACGTTGGTGTCAATCAAATACAATGGGGGCTTCCGCGGACGACGTCACGCGTTCGAAGTCCGCGTCGGTGCCGGCATCGGGCATGGACGCGAGAATCTGTGCGAAGCTACGCCGGCTGGGGCGCGACAAGGCGGCGGCGAGGATGGCACGGTGTTCCGCCTCTGTACTGCGGCCATGCGCACCGGCGCGTTCGGCCAGGGCGCGAACGAGGGAGTCGTCTATGTCCCGTACAAGCAGGTCGGCCATGATTTGCCTCGTCCTGGAGCGATCTCAACTATATCAACATACCGAAAACGACCAAACAAACACTAGAGCACAATTGGGTCACGTTGAGCCAATTGTGCTCTAGAAGTCTTGGTCTGGTCGCATGATTCCCGCCGCCGTGTGGTTCCACCTCTGGCGATCATGCTCTAATCGGCGAAAATCCCTCACTCCCACTCGATCGTCCCAGGCGGCTTACTGGTGATGTCATACGTCACCCGGTTGATCCCCCGGACCTCGTTCACGATCCGCCCGGCCACGCGGGTCAGGAACTCGATCGAGAACGGATACACATCCGCCGTCATCCCATCCGTGCTGGTCACCGCCCGCAGCGCGCAGGCGTAATCATAGGTGCGCCCATCCCCCATCACGCCCACCGTGCGCACCGGCAGCAGTACGGCAAACGCTTGCCAGATGGCGTCGTATAACCCGGCGCTGCGGATTTCCTCCAGATAGATGGCGTCGGCCTTGCGCAGGATCTCCGCCCGTTCCCGCGTGATCGCGCCGGGGATGCGGATCGCCAGACCCGGGCCAGGGAAGGGGTGCCGACCGACGATGATCTCGGGGATACCGAGTTCGCGGCCCAAGGCGCGGACCTCATCCTTGAACAGCTCGCGCAGCGGCTCCACCAGCTTCATGCGCATGCGTTCCGGCAGGCCGCCGACATTGTGATGCGACTTGATGGTGACGGAGGGCCCGCCGGTGAAGCTGACGCTTTCGATCACGTCGGGGTACAGCGTTCCCTGCGCCAGGAAGTCGGCCCCGCCGACTTTGGCCGCCTCTTCCTCGAACACCTCGATGAACAACCGGCCGATGGTCTTGCGCTTGATCTCGGGGTCCGTCACGCCCTCCAGCGCGCCCAGGAACAGATCCGAGGCATCCCGGTGCACCAGCTTGATGTTGAACCGGTCGCGGAAGGTGGCGACGACGTCATCGGCCTCCCCATGGCGGAGCAGGCCGTGGTCGACGAAGATGCAGGTCAGCTGGTCGCCAATCGCCTCATGGATCAGCACCGCCGCGACCGAGGAATCCACGCCCCCCGACAACCCGCAGATCACCCGCCCGGTCCCAACCTGGGCGCGGATCTTGGTGATTTCCGCGGCGCGGAAGCCGGCCATGGTCCAGTTGCCGGACAGGCCCGCGACCTTGTGGGTGAAATTGCGGAGCAGCTGGGCGCCGTGTGGGGTGTGCACGACCTCCGGATGGAACATCGCACCGTAGAAGCGGCGCGCATCATCGGCGAACAGCGCGAAGGGCGCGCCTTCCGATGATGCGACCACCTTGAAGCCCGGCGGCAGTTTCGTGACGCGGTCGCCGTGGCTCATCCATACCTGTTCGCGCCCGCCCTGGTGCCAGACGCCGTCCAGTAACGCGCAGTCGCCGGTGATATCGACAAAGGCCCGCCCGAACTCGCGATGGTCGGAGCCCTGGGTGTCCCCGCCCAATTGCGCGCACATGACCATCTGGCCGTAACAGATGCCCAGCACCGGCACGCTTTGCTCGAACACCATCTGCGGCGCGCGGGGGGACTCGCCCTCATGCACGGACGCCGGGCCACCCGACAGAATAAATGCCTTCGCCCCAAATCCCGCGATCCGCGCCGGGTCAGCGTTGAACGGCCAGACCTCACAATAGACCCCGGATTCCCGCACCCGCCGGGCGATCAGCTGGGTCACCTGGCTGCCGAAATCGAGAATGAGGACGCGTTCGGCCGCATCGGGCAAGGAGTCGGTCATGGCTTTCGGGTCCCCGCGGGTAAAACTGGAGCGGGCTTGCAGCACAGATGCAAGCCCCGGTGCAAGGCGGCCGTCAGGTCAGGAAGACGCCGCCATTCACATGCAGCGTCTGCCCGGTGGTGTAGCGCCCATCCGGCCCGGCCAGATAGCGCACCGCCGCCGAGATCTCATCGACCGAGGCCTTACGCCCCAGCGGCACGCCTTTCTCAACCAGGGTGCTGGGCAAAGCGCCAGCGGAGGCACCGCGAACCGTATCCACCGCGCCCGGCGCCACGCAGTTGCAGGTGATCTGATGCGGCGCCAGCTCAATCGCCAAAGCCCGCATCAGCCCCTCCAGCCCCGCCTTGGAGGCTGAGACATGTCAGAGGTTGGGCGTGCCAACATGGGTGGAAATGCCGGACAAGGCCACGATCGCGCCCGAACCGCGCTGGA
>CAIUPC010000503.1 GCA_903900905.1 uncultured Acetobacteraceae bacterium | reverse complement strand
GGTAGGGCTTGTCCGGGCCACCTATCGCGGCACGGTGCGGGCGGGGTTGGCCCGGACAAGCCGGGCCATGACGGTATAGAGCGGGACGGACAAGCCCGACCACGACGAGCAGGTGCCAGTCCGTCATATCCGATCGCCCTGATTGCCGCGGGGGAGGCGCGCGATAAGCCGGAAAAACACTTTCCCCACCCCTTGAATGTCTGACATAATAACCCATTATGTTATAAATGACCCAGCCATTACGCCCCAACCCTTCCGAAGACCCCGCCATTTTCCGCTATTTGGCCGCGAATCGGCATCTGGCGCAGATGCTAACAGCGGTGCTACCCCCACCCCCGGACGACACGCCGGAGGCCCGCCTGTACCGCGACACCGCCGCCATCGCCGCGGTCGCCGCCCTGCTCCCCGCCGGCACCGCTGAGACCAACCTCGCAATCAGCCACATCGCCGCCAATGCGCATGCCATGGAGTGCATGCGCGTCGCCAACAGCCCTGACATTCCGCTCGATAAGGCACTCAAATGCCTCGCCCAATCCGCCAGCATGCTGCGTCAGGCGCTCTCCGCCCTGCGCGCGCTGGAGCGCATGCAGGCCAACCGCGCCAGGCGGGAGGCCGCCGGCGACGAGACCGGGATCGCCGCGCGGACCGAGCATGTCGTGGCCGCGGGATTGACCGGCAGCCGCCCCGATGCGGCGGCCAACAGCGTCCCGCCCCTCGATGTCGCGCCGGATGACGAACCCGAACCCGAAACTGAAACTGAAACTGAAGACGAAATCGCCCGCGCGCTCGAAACCTATGTCCATATTTATCCCAGGCGGGCCGCGCTGATCCGCCGCCATGGCGGCGTGCCGGCGAATGTCAGCTTCGGCCCGCCCGACCCGGCGATCGTCCATGCCCTGGTCACCGGCACCTCGGCGCTACTATGCGCGCTGGACGAAGCCAGCGAAATCCCGAAAATTGAGACAAAAGCCCTGAAAATGACCGATTGAGACGATTACGGGAGAAAACGCCGGATCCCAACCCCAGTCTCCGTCTCATACCAGATGCCGATGCTGGTGACCCTCTGGCAGCGCCCCACATTCGTCATGCCGACCTCCGGCAGCATGACGAGGCAGCAGCCGCCGGCGCGTCAATCTGGACGCCGGTTCGTATCAGTATGGGCCCCTGTTACCGCGGCGCCATCCGCAACGCCCCGTCCAGGCGGATCGTCTCCCCGTTCAGGAACCGGTTGGACAGGATATGCTCCACCAGCGCGGCATATTCTTCCGGCATGCCCAGGCGCGGCGGGTAGGGAATGCTGGCCCCCAGGCTGGCCTGGATCTCCGCCGGCAGCGCCGCGACCATGGGCGTGTGGAACAGGCCCGGCGCGATCGTCATCACCCGCACCCCGGCGCGCGCGAGTTCGCGGGCAATCGGCAGGGTCATGCTGGCCACGCCGCCTTTCGACGCCGCATAGGCCGCCTGGCCGATTTGCCCGTCGAAGGCAGCGATGGAGGCGGTGTTGATGATCACCCCGCGCTCGTTCTCCTCCAGCGGTTCGGCGTTGCTCATATCCGCCGCCGCCAGACGCAGCATGTTGAACGTGCCAATCAGATTGACGCGGATGACCCGCTCGAACGCATCGAGCGGCAGGGGCCCGTCGCGCCCGACCACCCGCCCCGCATTGCCGATACCGGCGCAGTTCACGAGGATGCGGGCGATGCCATGCGCGTCGCGTGCCGCGGCCACGGCGGCCTCGGCGGAGGCCGCGTCGCCCACATCACACCGAACCCCAATTCCACCGAAGCGGTCGGCGGAGTCCTTCGCCGCGGCTTCGTTGATGTCCAGTACCGCGACCTTGCAGCCGCCGGCGGCCAGCCGCGCGGCTGTCGCCGCCCCCAGCCCGGATGCCCCACCGGTGACAATCGCCGCCAGACCGTTCAAGCGCATAGGTGTCCTCCGTTATTTCCGGAGGGCAGGAACCACCCTCGGGGCTGTCCGCGCAAGACCCAACCCGGCCAGACCCAGCAGCCCCGTCAGCATCAGCGCCAGCGAACCGGGCTCCGGCACCGGCGGATTGCCGCCATTGGTGGTCAGGACCACGCCAATGGAACACCCCGCCGGCGGCGCCAGGCGCACGATCTTTTCGTCAAAAGTCAGCAACAGCGTGCCGTTATTCGTATCCAGCGACGCGAAGTCGCCGCGCGACCCGCCCGAGGCGATGGTCGTTTCCCCGGGGCTGCTGGGATCGATCAGCCCGACGGTGCCATCGTTGTTATTGACCACGATATCCCCGGCCTGGGCGCAGGTCCCGGCCAGCACCCCCATCCCGTCCGAGCCATGACCAAGCACCCCGGAGTTATAGACCTGCTGGCCATAGGTGTACGGGGTGATATTGGTCAGGCTGAAGCCCATGACCCGGTCAAGGATGTAGTCCGCGACATAGACGAACTTGCCATCCGGGGTGACCGTCACGCCATCCGCGGCGTAGCCGGTCAGCGGGTCCACGATCAGGCTGTTGCCCGTACTGGGGTCGATATCGATCAGGCCGATATTGGCCGAGGCCAGCAGATGCCCATTCACCGGGTTGCCCCAGAGCCCGAACAAGGAGGTCGCCGCGGCCGCCGGCCCACTCAGGGTGATCTGCGTTCCCACCGAGCCATTGGCGTTGAACTGGTAGAACCCGCCACCGAGCGCGTGCGACCCGTAGAGCTGCCCCATGGTCGAGGCCAGCACGTAGCCATTGCCGCCTGGCACCTGCGCCACGGTCGAGAGCGCGTTGCCCAGGGTCTGCCCATCGGTATCGGTAAACACATAGGACGTCGCATTTCCGGACCCGATCAGCTGGCCGGTCGGGGAAATGCCAAGGCTGCTGATCGTGTAAGACCCGTACGATGTCGTCGGGAACCCCGTCAGCGTATCCGTCAGCGTGAACCCCGCCCCCGCTGGCAGCAGGGCCAGGGTTGCCGCTGCCTCCCCCGGCAATGCGGTCAGAGCGAGGCCGGCCATCATTGGAACCAGCGAGAGTTTCGTCGCGATGCGCGCCATGGTGTCCCCCATTTGTGGCACGCCGCGATGGGATGCCGCGAAGGGGCGCCATCATGAGCGTGCATCCGTCATCAAACTGCAATGCGAACCCCGATGTCCAGTACCAAAGCTGGCCAGCCCAGGGTGAGCGCATTTGGATCGGCGTGCGCCCCAGTCGAACCCTCAGCGTCATCCCCGGGCTTGTCCCGGGGACCATGGTTGCCGCCTCCGCCGCGATGGGTCCTCGGGACAAGCCCTATGGGCGCTAACATAAGCGGCGACGGCCTCTCGTCCGCGTCATCCCCGGGCTTGTCCCGGGGACCAATCGCGGTACAAGCGGAAACCTTGGTCCCCGGGACAAGCCCGGGGATGACGTTTTTTGGAGCCCAAGCCCGTCCAGGCAAAGCTATCGCGACCAAATGCGACACCCCTGCTGGCCAACCCGTGGCTTCAGCTCCGGATCATTGATCCAGATGCTTGACCGCGTCCATGCCGAGGACGACAAACCGCGAAACCTTCACAAACCCAAGGAAGCGCCGCGATGAACGCCGCCGTGTCCTACGATCAGGCCTATGGCGCCTGGCAAGCCGATCCTCTGGCCTGGTGGGCGGAGGCGGCGGAAGGCATTAGCTGGAGCAAACGCTGGGATACGGTGTTCGAGCCGGGCCTCGGCGCCTATGGCCAGTGGTTCGCCGGCGGTGAGCTGAACACCTGCTACAACTGCCTCGACCGCCATGTCGAAGCCGGGCGCGGCGCGCAGGCAGCGCTGATCTGGGACAGCCCGATGACCGGGCAGCTAAAGACCTACTCGTATCTGGACCTGCAAACCCGCGTCGCCAAAACCGCCGGCGCCCTGGCGAAATTGGGAGTGACGCGCGGCGACCGGGTCATCCTGTACATGCCCATGGTGCCGGAAGCGGCCATCGGCATGCTGGCCTGCGCCCGCCTTGGCGCGGTGCATTCGGTGGTGTTCGGCGGCTTCGCGGCGGCGGAATTGGCCACCCGCATCGCGGATGCGAAGCCGAAGGTGATCATCTCGGCCTCCTGCGGCCTCGAGCCTGGGCGGGTCGTGAAATACAAGCCGCTGCTCGACGCGGCTATCGGCCTGTCGCCGCACAAGCCCGATTCCTGTCTGATTTTGCAACGGCCGCAGGAAGTCGCCGCGCTGACGCCAGGCCGGGATTTCGACCTGTTGGAGGCCGAGGCCGCCGCCGAACCCCACGCCTGCGTGCCGGTCGCGGCGACCGATCCGCTGTATATCCTGTACACCTCCGGCACGACCGGGCGGCCCAAGGGCGTGGTGCGCGACAATGGCGGCCACGCCGTGGCGCTATGGAATTCGATGAAGATGCTCTACGGCGTCGAGGCCGGGGATGTGTACTGGGCGGCCTCCGATGTCGGCTGGGTCGTCGGCCATAGCTACATCGTCTACGCGCCGCTGCTGCGCGGCTGCACCTCGGTGATGTATGAGGGCAAGCCCGTCGGCACCCCCGACGCCGGCGCCTTCTGGCGCGTCTGCGCCCAGCACAAGGTGAAAGTGCTGTTCACCGCCCCCACCGCGATGCGCGCCATCAAGCAGCAGGACCCCGAGGGCAAGCTGGCCGCCACCTACGACCTGTCGGGTTTGGAGGCGCTGTATCTGGCCGGGGAGCGCTGCGATCCCCCCACCGCGGTCTGGGCGCATGAGTTGCTGAACAAGCCGGTGGTCGATCACTGGTGGCAGACCGAAACCGGCTGGGCGATCACCTCGGGCTTCCGGCAATACGGGCTGTTCCCGTTCAAGCCCGGCTCCGGCGGGCGCGCCTGCCCTGGCTATGACCTGCATACGCTGGACGATGACGGCCATGTGCTGCCGCGCGGCACCACCGGCAATCTGTCCATCCGCCTGCCGCTGCCCCCCGGCTGCGGCCCGACTTTGTGGCAGAACGACGAGGGCTACCGCACCGCCAGCTTCGGCGAAGTGGCAGCCCGTGCGGCGCAGCTCGCCCACGGGCTGGCCGCGCTGGGGGTGACCCATGGCGACCCCGTGGGCACCTTCCTGTGGAACAACCAGACCCACATGGAGGCC